>JBJTOW010000487.1:0-3115 GCA_046074805.1 Planctomycetota bacterium
GCGGGATCAAGCGCGGCGAGCATCATCGCCACCGCCTCCGGTTGTTCCGCGCGCCGAGTCTGCTCCGCAATCAACCGCAACCGCTGGTCGGCCCCTGGAGCTGCGAACTGCATGGCGCCCAGGTCGGCGACGAAGTATCCGCGATGCACCCGACCCGCTTCCTCGAACGTCTTCAGCACGGGGTACAGCGTTGCATAACCGCCCGGCACGTCTTCGGCGACAATCGCCTCGCGCGTCACCACGCCGTAACGCTTGAGCAGTTGCGTGGCCCAAGCCGCCTGCCGCTCGGTCGCCGAAACAGACTCGCCCCATCCACGTTCAAACAACCACCAACGCCCCTCCGAGCCGGCCAGCCGCTGGGGCCTTCGCGACCGGTAGAGCTCATCGTACCGCCCGCCGCGCCTCGACCAATTCGAATCCCCGCTCTGCGCGAGACTGCGGAGCGGCGCGAGCGTATCGTTAGTCACTTCGCCATTCCAGACCAGCTCCCAAAGCCGCTCCAGCCATTCGCTCGGATGACCACTCAACGAACGTGTCACTTGATCGAAAAACAACGCGCCGCGTTCCCGGAGCAGCGTTCGCAGACGCTCGTGATCGGGACCGTCGAGCGGCGCGGATGGAAGGGCTAATCGCGGCGCGTCGTGTGCCATAAACAGGGCGACCCGCTGGCCCCGCGAAGTCACGCCCGTGGCAGCGCCCCGCCAGACAACCTCGCCCGCCGCGCACAATTCATCCAGCATGGACGACGAGAACTCGGCCACGCGCGCCGGAAAAACCTCGTTCTCCCACGTCGCCAGCGGCAGCGGCAATCCTTGCAGTTGCTCGATCACGTCCAACAAGACATCCGATCCGCGACGTGGTTGATCCAAGCCTTGCCAAGCTAGTCGGAACTGAGCGAACGACGCATGGTCCACCGGAGCGACTTTCGCCCGCGCGCGGACCAACGATCGCTGGCGCAACAACCGCGACACCTCCGTCCCGCACCACTGACTGTCCGCTAGCGTCGCGAGTCTGGCACCGGCCGACTCGTCACCGGCCGATGTTTCATTGGACACACCCGCCGCGCCCATCGCTGCCGTCGCCACATTGGCCGCTGTCGCTGCCACCGCCACAGCGGCCGCTGCCGTCGACACGGCCGCCACTGCCATCGCTGGCGTCTGAGTAGCGAGTTGCGTATCCGCCGTGGGCATGAACCACCCGGAAACAACGGCTCCCCGCATTTCCAGTTGCCGCAACTTTTCCACGGCGACCGAAACGCCGATGCCGAAGCGATCCGCGACCGACAGCGCCGTGAATGGGCCACGCGTCCGCGCGAACCGCTCGATCAAGTCGCCCAGCGGGTCGAACGCCACCGTCGTGGCCGTTCCCAGTCTCTTCCAATCGCCGGCTGAATCGGTTGCCGACTGGTCGATCACGGTCGGAATCGCGGGCGTCACCGACGAACCGAACGCGGCACGGTAGGTGACCGCGTCTTCGGCGGCGATCCAGCGTTCATCGCCACCCACGAACGCCTTCGCCACGCGATGCGTCGCCACGAGCTCTCGCAGCCAATCCGCCGCTCGGCCTGCTTCCCGATCCTCAGCCGAGCAACGCTGAGCGATCTCGGCAGCGTCGAGATCGCCCAGGCGGCGCAACAAGTCATGTAGATCGTCTGCGTGACGAGGCGGATACCGGCCATCTAATTTCCGCAGTTCGCGGTCGGTCGCAGCCACGATTTCCGGATCGAGCAGATCACGGGGTTCAACACCGCCGATCAGCTGTCGCAACTGTGTCTGATCGAGCAGGAGGGCTTGCGCTCGACGTTCGGCCAATGGCGTGTCGCCGCTGTAAATGAAATTGCCCGCGAAGTCGAAGAGGAGCGAATTGGCGAATGGCGACGGCGACCGGGTCTCGACGCGCCGCGTGTCGATTCGCCGTTGTTCGATCGCCTCGAGCACATCGCGGAGCGCCGGGAGATCGAAGACGTCGCGAAGGATCTCGCGGTAGGTTTCCAGCAAAATCGGGAAGTCGGTGAATTGCGCGACCGCTTCCAGCAAATCGGCTGCGCGGCGCCGTTGCAACCATAGTGGCGTTCGGCGTCCAGCTTGGCGCCGTGGCAACAGCAATGCCCGGCCAGCGTTTTCCCGGAACCGCGCCGCGAACAACGAAGTGCCCGCTAACTCGCGCACTAGCATCGACTCCACTTCGTCCGAACGTGGCACCAGCCATTCGATCGGCGGCGGCGTTTCACTGGCAGGCAACCGAAAGACGATCCCGTCGTCGGACCAGACAGCGTCCGCCGCCGGGCTGACATCAGCGCGCAGTTGAGTCAGCGCGGCGGTGGCCCATGGCGCGAAGAGCCGGGCCCCGAGCGGCGCCATCAACGCGACTCGCCAGTCTCCCGCCTCGTCGCGAAAACACTCAATCAAGATCGTGCGGTCGGACGGCGCTTCGCCGGTTACGGCCGCTTGGCCGCGAAGGTATGCCACCAAATCCTCGGCCGCCGACGGTCGCAAGCCGTGCCTTTCCATGAGACGCCGCTGCGCGTCGGCGGGCGGCTCGGCCAAGAGGGTGCGCGTGAGTTCGCCAATCGCGAGGCCGAATTCAAGTGGCCTTCCCGGGCCCTCGCCGCGCCAGAACGGCATCCGGCCAGGCTCGCCCGGCGCTGGCCAAACCAAGACGCGATCGGCTGTGATTTCGACCACTCTCCAGGAAGACGCGCCGAGCAGAAACACGTCGCCGATCGCGGTCTCGAAAACCATTTCCTCATCGTGCTCACCGACTCGACGGCCGCCACGTCGCGGCATGCCGCGGCCGCTCGCGAGCCCCGCTGTTTCCGATGGAGCAGCACTCTCCGTTTCGCCATCACCGGAAGCGGACGACTGTTCGGCGAGGAACACTCCGTACAGGCCCCGATCGGGAATCGTCCCGGCGTTGGCGATCGCCACCCGCTGGGCCCCCTGACGCGGCGTGACGCGGTTCGTTACCGGATCCCACACAACCCGCGGTTTGAGTTCCGAGAAGCGTTGCGAAGGGTATCGACCCGCGAGCATCTCTAAGACACCGAGAAACGACGAGCGGGGCAATTCATGGAACGGGGCCGCGCGACGCACCGTGTCGTACAGGACATCGACCG
>JBJTOW010000488.1:0-3772 GCA_046074805.1 Planctomycetota bacterium
CACGAACACCTTAAACATGAACCGGTCTTGCTGGGCTTCCGGCAGCGGATACGTTCCCTCTTGCTCAATCGGGTTTTGAGTGGCCAAGACGAAAAACGGGTCGGCCATCGTATGGCGTTTCCGCCCGACCGTCACCGTTCGCTCCTGCATCGCCTCCAGCAACGCGGCCTGCGTCTTGGGCGGCGTGCGGTTGATTTCGTCGGCCAGCACGATGTTCGCGAACAACGGTCCTTCCAAAAACCGCCGCTCCCGCGCCCCCGTCGTCTTGTTTTCTTCAATGATCTCCGTGCCCGTGATGTCGGCCGGCATCAAGTCGGGAGTGAACTGAATACGGCTGAAGGACAGATCGAGCGTCCGCGCCAAAGTGCTGATCATCAGCGTTTTGGCCAAGCCCGGCACGCCTTCCAGCAGGCAGTGGCTACGGCTGAACAACGAGATCAGCAGCTCGTCGATCACATGCTGCTGGCCGACAATCACCTGCGAAAGCTGCTCGACGATCTTCTTCCGCGCTTCCGCTAATTTGCCGACCGCCGCGGAATCGCCAATGACCGGACCCGACGCGGCGGGCCCTGAAGCTGAGGAACTCATAAACCGTGTGCCCTGGCCGCATGTGGGAAGTAATGACGTGAGGCTTGCGCCGTCTGGGTAAACATACTTGAGGGCTGATATTTTGCCTAGCTTCCCGCGCTCGCCGATTCCTAACATTCGCCACACCGAAGGTCCTCATCGCGACAATCGCCACAACCGGCCACTTTTCGAGCGCGACGTCCTGGTTCCGCCTCATCGCGAACGTTCACGGCTCACGCCGGAAATGTCGCGTGCGGCGTCTCACATTCGGCGTCGTGAACGCGACAAGTTAGGCTCAAAGCGTCTGGATCGGCACAAACGTCGCTTGCCGAAAATCCATCTTCAGGCCGATCGCCGGTGACGTGGACGATTCGCCGACGTAGACTCCGTGTACTTAGATCGCGTCGGCATGGTGATGTCCGCTCTTGCCGTCGCGTTCCCGTCGCCGCCCTACCGCATACCCTCCCACTCGCATCACAGGCCCGCCAAAACGTATGACTCAGGAAAGCAATCGTCTGGGCACTTTCATGGGCGGCGACGAAGCGGTGGCGATCACCGTGTTCCAAGATGCCCGCGATCATCACCACGTGTACATTTTTCATCGACAGCGCTCACGCGAGGCGATCGCATGTATTGAACGTCATGTTCGCGAGGGCCGTTTCACGCTGGCGGAAGGGGAAGCGTTGATTCAAAAGCTGAAACACGATCTGTGGTCCGCAGGCTGAGCTCTTTTTTGAGGGCGAACGCCGATTTCGGAGCAAGAAACGATGATCCGTCCCCGACTACGCCAAGCATTCGCCGCCGCCTTCTTCGCAGTGGCCGGAAAGCGGCCGCTGGTTTGTCAGTCAGGTCGTCTGGCTCGTGGACGTGACGGAATGCGGGTGGATGTGGCGGTGGCCGTCATGGTGCTGGCCGCGGTGAGTATGACGCGGTTTTCGGATGGAGGGGAGATTCGGGGCCTTATCGGCCATTGGCCACTGGCGGGGGACGCTCGGGACGTCGCGGGGCAACGCCGCGACGCGGTGGCGACGGGGGTGAAGTGGGACGCTGTCGGACCGACGGGCCGGCCAACGTCGGCGGCTCGATTCGACGGCCGATCGTCGTTCCTTGCACTGCCAGCCGCCTCGGCTCCAAAGCTTGGCACGGGCGACTTTTCACTGTCCCTGTGGATGAACTCGCCGACCACGCGCGACGACGTTCCCGGCGATTTGGTGAGTCAATATGACGCGGCCCGACGTCGCGGTTTCCATCTGTCGCTGAAGACGAACGCCGGTGTCACGTTCAACCAAGCCAACGACCGCGATCTGCAATTCTGGATCGATGACAATCGCGCCGGCGAATGGATTGATTGTGGACGCCCCGGCGACGGTTTGCTCGCCTTTGGGCTCGCGGTTCACGACCGTCAGTTGTTCGCCGGCGTCTGTCGACCGGCGGCCGGCCAGTCAGGCCGCGTTTATAGGTACACAGGTGGGAAGAATTGGATCGATTGTGGCGCGCCGGACGGCAGCAACACCGTCACCGCGCTGGCGACTTTCCAGAAGCAGTTGTTCGTCGGCACCGGCAAGTACAGAGTGGCCGGTTCGGCGCTGCCCGAATCCAAAAACCTCATGTTGGGCGGTCGCGTCTTCCGCTACGAGGCCCCGGACCGTTGGGTAGACTGCGGTGCCTTGCCCAACCGAGAAGCGGTCGCTGGGCTGGTTGTTTTCCGCGATCGCCTTTACGCGGCGTCTTTGTATAAGCCAGCCGGTTTTTTCCGGTACGAAGGCGGCACGAGATGGACCGAATGCGCGGTGCCTGCCGACCGTCGAGTCGAATCGCTGGGAGTCTACAACGGCCATTTGTACGCGACGACATACGATGGTGGCCGTGTATTCCGGTTCGATGGGACCGACTGGACCGATTGCGGACAACTTGGCGAGCCGGGTGTGAACACGCAAACGTACGCGTTCGCCGTGCATCAGGGGCGGTTGCTGGTGGGAACATGGCCGAGCGGTCGTGTCTACCGGTTTGAATCCCCGGGGCAGTGGACCGACCTGGGCCGACTAGGCGAAGAGTTGGAAGTGATGGGGATGTTAGTGCATAACGGGCGTTTACTAGCGGGGTCGTTACCGCTGGCGGAGGTCTATCAGTTCGAGTCGGCTGGCGCGTGGCGCAAATTGCGTCAGTTGGATGCGACTCCGAATGTGAAATACCGCCGTGCCTGGACGATGGCCGAGTTTTCGGGCCGGGTTTACTGCAGTACGCTTCCCTCGGGAATAGTTTGGAGCTATCAGGCGGGCACTGCGGTGTCGACCAACAGCGAGTTCCCAGGCGGCTGGCGACACGTTGTGGCGCAGCGGAAATCGGGCCGTTTAACTTTGCATGTGGACGGTCGGCTGGCGGCCGACAACGGGGCGAAGGCGGAGCCGCAAGCTGCCAGTCTGGAAGCTGGCAAGTCGGATGCCAAGCCGTACGAACTCACGGTGGACCAACCGCTACGGATTGGCCGGGGAGAAAACGACTTTTTCCATGGTGAGATAGCCGATGTGCGACTTTACGATCGTGCGCTGGACGAGCCGGAGATCGCCGCTCTAGCAAAGCGTTCAAACGTCCCGCCGCAATAGCCGTTTGCGAACCATCGCCGCCCAGTGTGACGCGGGAAAAGTATTTGGAGTGTGGCGCCCTCAGGCGCTGCTTTGGTACCGCCGACGATTGAAGTTCGAAGTGCGATCACCGTCCCCACGTCGATTCGCTCGTTCGGGCGTTTGCTTTGGCCAGGCGTGATCCGTGGGGAAAGCGGTGCCTTCGGCCCCGCACTCCAAAGAGGGCAGCGTCGCTCCGCTTCTAGGCGGCGACTTTTTTGGAGTGCGGCGCCCACAGGCGCCGCTTTAGCACCGCCGACGATTGAAGTTCAATCTGCGGTCGCCGTCGCCACGTCGATTCGCTCGTTCGGGCGTTTGCTTTGGCGAGTCGTCTTACGTGGGGAAAGCGGTGCCTTCGGCCCCGCACTCCAAAGAGGGCAGCGTCGCTCCGCTTTTAGGCGGCGACGTATTTGGAGTGCGGCGCCCAAGGGCGCCGCTTTAGCACTGCCGACGATTGAAGTTCGAAGTGCGATCACCGTCCCCATGTCGATTCGCTCGTTCGGGCGTTTGCTTTGGCGAGGCGTCGTCCATGGGGGGAAAGCGGTGCCTTCGGCCCCGCACTCCAAAGGCGGCAGCGTCGATCG
>JBJTOW010000489.1:0-8047 GCA_046074805.1 Planctomycetota bacterium
GCCGACCGCGGGCGGTTGTCCGTGGCGATTGGCAGTTTGCGTAACGGGTTTCGCTTGCGGCCTCCCGAGCCGAGCGGTGGTCGGCCGTTGGGGCCTCGGCCGCTCGTGAGCGGCGAGGCGGCGTCGGGCGAACTGGTTGTATTGACGGGCTCGGAACTGTTCCGTCGGGAGGAGATGCGGCGGCCAACGCGGCGCCATTTGGGCAAGGCGATCGATAGCTTTATCGATCTTCAGGAAGGCGACTTGGTGGTTCACCTCGGTCACGGCATCGGCCGCTACCGGGGCCTGAAGATGATCCAGAAGCACGATCAGATGGTCGAGCACTTGGAGTTGGAATTCGCTGAGCAGACGCGGATTTTCGTGCCAACGACGAAGATCGAGCTGGTACAGAAGTACGTGGGCGGCTCAAAGTCGCAGCCCAAGTTGGCGAAGATTGGCGGCCAAGTCTGGGCGCGGCAGAAGCAGGCGGCCGAGGAATCGGTCGTCGACATGGCCGGCGAATTGCTGGAATTGCAGGCTGCGCGCGTTACGCGGCCGGGGATCGCGTTCGGTCCCGATAGCGATTGGCAACGCGCTTTCGACGCTTCGTTTCCCTATCAGGAGACCGAGGATCAGTTGGCGGCGATCGAGGCGATCAAGGCGGACATGGAACGCCCGCGTCCGATGGATCGGTTGTTGTGCGGCGATGTCGGTTTCGGCAAAACCGAGGTCGCGATGAGGGCCGTCTTCAAGGCGATCGACAACGGCTATCAGGTGGCGTTGCTCGTGCCGACAACGATCCTGGCCGAGCAGCATTACCATTCGTTCAAACAGCGGATGGCGGAGTTCCCTTTCGACGTGGGAAGGCTCAGTCGATTCTGCGCGCCGGACGAGGAAAAACGGGTGCTGCGCGGGCTGAAGACGGGGCATGTCGACGTGGTGATCGGGACGCATCGGGTCGCGTCGGCGGACGTCGATTTCCATAACCTGGGACTCGTCATTATCGACGAGGAGCAGCGGTTCGGCGTGGACGTGAAGGAGCGGCTGAAGACGCTGAGAAACACCGTCGATGTGCTCACGCTGAGCGCCACGCCGATTCCACGAACGCTTCACATGTCGCTGGTCGGAGTGCGCGACATCTCGAACTTGGAGACGCCTCCCCAGGAGCGGATGGCGGTGGAAACGCGGGTCACGCGATCGGACCCCGAATTGATCAAGCACGCGGTGCTGCGGGAGCTGAATCGGGGCGGACAGGTGTATTTCGTGCACAATCGCGTTCAGGACATTTACGAGCTGAAACACCGGCTCGACAGCCTTTTGCCCGATGCGCGGATCAGGGTGGGCCATGGGCAGATGGACGAACACGAGCTCGAGCAGGTGATGGTCGACTTTGTCGCCCACAAGTTCGACGTGTTGCTGGCGACGACGATCGTGGAGAGCGGACTCGATATTCCCAACGCGAATACGATTCTGATCGACGAGGCTGATCGGTATGGCCTAGCCGACCTCCATCAGTTGCGCGGCCGCGTCGGTCGGTACAAGCATCGGGCCTACTGCTACCTGTTGATTGAGCCGCACAAACATGTGACGCCCAACGCCGCGCGACGCCTGCGGGCGATCGAGGAATTCAGCGATATGGGCGCCGGCTTCGCGATATCGATGCGCGACTTGGAGATTCGCGGCGCGGGCAACTTGTTGGGATCGCAGCAGAGCGGCCACATCGCGGCGGTCGGATACGAGCTGTATTGCAACTTGTTGGAGGCGGCCGTTCGCGACCTGAAGCACTTGCCGCCGAAACGGGCATTGGATGTCGATATCGACTTGCCGGGCGACGCCTTTATCGGCGCGGACTACATCGCGGACATGCGGCAAAAGATCGATGTCTATCGGCGGCTGTCGCGGATCACGCTGTACGACGAAGTGGATATGTTGCGGAAGGAACTGGCCGATCGCTTCGGACCACTTCCCGACGGGGTGGAACGGCTGTTGGCGCTCGCCGAATTGCGGCTCGACGCCGCCATCTGGCAAGTGGCCGCGGTGCGGCGCGAGGACCAGTACTTGGTGTTCGCCTACAGCGATCGGCGTCGGATCGAGCAGCTTTCGCGGCTCTGCAAAGGCAAGCTGCGGGTCGTGGATGCCAAGCACGCGTACTTAACCGTTCCAGCGGACTGGCAAACGCCGGAGCGTTTGTGGCGGTTGGCGAAATCGGTGTTGCGGCCCCGGTAGAGTATCCCTAATATCCCGCGCGATGTTGGCTCCGTTTCCACTCTCGCTTCCCTG
This sequence comes from Planctomycetota bacterium, assembly GCA_046074805.1. GTDB lineage: Bacteria > Planctomycetota > Planctomycetia > Pirellulales > Pirellulaceae > CAIXSC01. The sequence goes on from JBJTOW010000489.1 coordinate 2,260, forward strand.
GGATGCTCCCGCCCGTGTATTCCCGCAAGGCGCTGATAACCGCCGTGGCCGTGCTGTGGCTGTCGCTTCTGACAGCCTGTTCGGCTCCATGGCCATGGCGCCGCAGTCCCGGAAGCGTGGCGGCGAACAACGCGCGGACGGCCAAACCTGATCCTCAAGGGCTAGCCGGCACGGGCGGTCCGCCCGGCATGGTCATCGAGGAAGGTGACTCGGCGACTTCTCCCGCCGAGCGCTCGGACGGCAATCCCGCTTACGGCTCCGCAGCCAACGCGGCCAGAGCCGAGACATCCGGAACGCGTGACGGCGGTTACGGCGAAAGCGTCTACGGCGCGGCGGATGGCCAAGCTTCGGCGGGCTCGGAGGCCGCCGGTTTTGCTGGCCAACAAGCGAACCAGTTTACTGCGGTTGGGAGCGGCGGAGGGGCGAACACTCAGGCGGCGGCGAACTGGAATGGTCCGCCGAGCGGCGCTGCGGGCAATCGTCCGGGCGGCCAAGCGGGCGGCGGAGCGGGCGGCCAAGCGGAAGCAGTGGGCGAGCCTCTACCAGGCCAAGCCTTTGGTCCCGCTCAAACCATCGCGATCATCGGCGATCAGCACGTTTTAGCGGGAGAAATCGAGGGCGCGGTCAATCTCATCCTCGCGATCAGTCTGCCGGTGGATACGCCGCCCGAAAAGATCGTGAACCCCGGGCCGGAGCTCGCGACGCAAAAGGAGACTTTGTTCAAGCAGCAGTTGCAGGGCGAAGTGCAAGCGAAGATCGGATATGTCGACTTTTTGCGGAATGTGCCCGCCGAGCGGGTGCCTGACTTGCAGAAGCGGATCGGTGAGTCGTTCGCGAAGGAGCTTGACGGGCTGCGGGAAAAGGCCCGCAAGGCCGAAGGAGACGACATGGATGAGCTGCGTAGGCGGGATCCGATCCTCCTGCGCGTCGCGCTGTTCATGAATCAGCGTGACATTGAGACGCTAGGCGATCTCGATCTGCGGCTACGGGCGTACGGCACCACGTTGGAACGCCAGCAGCGGGCCTACGGCGAACAGAAACTGTCACAGATGGCTGTGATGAAAAACATTCGCCGCGACGCCGAGATCTCGCACGTCGAGATGCTCGACCACTACCAACGGAATCGCGAGCAATACTTGGTCCCCGCCAAGGCCCGTTGGGAGCAATTGAGCGTGCGGTTCGACAAGTTTCCGGCCGAACGCGATGCTTACGTGGCGCTGGCGGCGATGGGCAACGAGGTCTATCTCGGCGGCGCCGCGCTGTCGGCCGTCGCGAAACGTTCGTCGCAAGAACCCGAAGCGGAGAATGGCGGCCAGCACGCCTGGACAAATCGCGGCAGTCTCGCCTCGAAACCGCTCGATGAAGCGATTTTTTCCCTGCCGCTCGATCGGCTCAGCGAAATCATCCGCGACGACCGCGGGTTGCACATCGTGCGGGTGTTGGAGCGGACCGAGGACAGCTATACGCCGTTTTTGGAGGCCCAGGTCGAGATCAAGGAAAAGATCAAAAACGAGCGGCGGACCGCCGAGGTGATGGCCTACCTGGAGAAGATCCGCGGCAATATTCGGGTCTGGACCATCTATGATGGCGAGCAAGGGGCGGTAGGCGAAGCCGGCGCGCCCCAGGGGGGACGGCCCGGACCGGATCCAAACGCGAGCCCGTAACGCTGCATCTGCGACGCTATCTCTTGGCACCAGTCTGTGGTGCCAGTCCTTGGAGGCAGCGTGTGACTCGCATCCGCCGCAGGGGCAAGTGGCGACGGATGGAGGAATTTTTTCGAGCGGCCGTGCTTGCGCGTGCCATCACGGTGACTCTGCCGCGCCCCGCGTTGTCGAACGAATAGCCCAAGGTTACACTGCTAGAGTTGCTTGCGGTTGCGGCTTTCGCAGCCCGCTTCGCCGCCCACCCGCCGCTTCCCGATCCACTTCCGCTGTGCCCGCTCCGCCCTCGAAAGGAATCCGCCGATGCCCGAGGTTGCCAAGTTGTCGTACGGTGACCGGCAGATTGAATTGCCAGTCCATGTGGGGTCCGAAAGCGAGCACGCGGTGGACATTTCGAAGCTGCGGGCTGAAACCGGCCTAATCACGCTCGACGAAGGCTACGTCAACACAGGCGCGACAAGCAGCGCGATCACGTTTCTCGATGGCGAGACGGGTATCTTGCGGTACCGTGGCTATCCAATCGAATCGTTGGCCGAACACTGCGACTTCCTGGAAGTCAGCTACTTGCTCATTTACGGCAAGCTGCCGACGGCCACCGAATTGGAAACTTTCCGCGCTTCGATCTTGAATCACTCGATGATTCACGAGGACATGCGGTCGTTCTACAACGGGGTGCCGAGGGATGCCCACCCGATGGCGATTCTCGCATCGGTGGTGGGCGCGATGTCGGCGTTCTACCAGGATTCGCTCGACCCGCAAAACCCCCGGCATGTCGAGGTGGCGATCCATCGATTGCTGGCGAAGTTGCCGACCATTGCGGCGTACAGCTATAAGAAGTCGGTCGGTCAGCCATTCATGTACCCGCAAAACGATCTGTCGTACTGCGGCAATTTCCTCCGGATGATGTTCGCGACGCCGTGCGAGGAATACCAAATCGATCCGGATTACGTGCGGGCGTTGGACATGTTGTTCATCGTGCACGCGGATCACGAGCAGAATTGCAGCACATCGACCGTTCGGATGGTCGGCTCTTCGAACGCCAATCTGTTCGCGTCGATTTCCGCTGGCATCTGCGCTCTGTGGGGACCTTTGCATGGCGGTGCGAACGAAGCCTGCGTCCAGATGCTCGAACAGATCCTCGCCGATGGCGGCAACGTCAAAAAGTATGTGGACATGGCGAAGGATAAGAAGAGCAGTTTCCGCCTGATGGGCTTCGGTCATCGGGTCTACAAGAATTACGATCCGCGGGCGAAGATCATCAAGCGACAGTGCGATGTCTTGCTCAGCAAGCTGAGCATCAAGGATCCGCTGTTCCAAGTCGCTCAGGAACTGGAAGCGGTCGCTTTGAGCGATTCCTACTTCATCGAGAAGAAACTGTATCCCAACGTCGATTTCTATTCGGGTGTCATCTATCGGGCGTTGGGAATTCCGGTTCCGATGTTCACCGTGTTGTTCGCGTTGGGACGGCTGCCGGGCTGGATCGCCCACTGGGTGGAAATGCAACGTTCGGACACAAAGCGTTTGTGCCGCCCGCGGCAGGTCTACACGGGGCCGACCGAACGCCCCCTCATTCCGCTGAATGAACGCTCTTAGTCCCGAAACACAGACTGGGTGACGACCAATTCGCGATCGACCGATGGGGTTTCTACCCTCTGTCGCTCGCCAGTGGGCCAAATGATTTCGAGCCATTCGGGTTGGCTGTTACTGCCTAACCCAAACGTTACCGGCAATTCTGACTGCGATAGATAGCCACGCGTGGGCATGACCTCGCGGTTCAGGATGCGACGTCCGGTTTTTAAGCGGATCTTCGCCCCAATTGCGGTTGTGTTGGGGGATTGGCCGACAAGGCGGACGCGAAGCCAATGGTGGCCGAGTTTCTGCTCATTGCGAAAGACTTGGGCCACGCCGCCATTCTCCGTAACAACCAAATCGAGATCTCCATCGTTATCGAGGTCGCCATAAGCGGCTCCTCTCGCCAATTGTTCGCGATCGAGATCTTGCCCGCGGAAAGCGGCTGTGGCAGCGAGATACTCGGGCCGGTTTCCGAGTGGAGTTTTCCATAGCAATAGGCATGGCTGCCGGCGTGCCACGCCTTCAAAGTCGGCCCCCTCATCCGAGTAGACGTGACCATTGGCCTGAAAGAGATCAAGCCGTCCTTCGAGGTCATAGTCGAAGAAGAATAGGCCAAAGCCGGTCATTGGCAGAGTTGGTTCGCGAAGTCCGAGTTCGCTGGAGGCATCCACGTAATCGCTATCACCCCGGCGGGCGAATAAGCACGTGCCCATTTTGGATAGGTTGGCGATGGCGATGACGGTCGCGTCTTGGCGTCCAGCTTGACCGATGTCGATCCCCATGCCGGCGATTGGCCGTCCAAGATAATCATGAGCGATGCCCCATTCGCGGCCAGCCTCGCGAAAGGTTCCGTCGGCTTTATTGAGGAACAGGAATTGGGGAGCCAGGTCATTGGCGACGATCAAGTCGAGCCAGCCGTCGCCATTGAGATCGGCGGGCCGGACGCCGAGCGATTGGGCACCGGGGCGTCCGTCCGCGTCGGTGCGCACTTCGATTCCAGCTCTTCTGGAAATGTCCGCGAACGTCCCGTCGCCGCGATTCTCGTAGAGGCGGCAATCGGCACCTGGCAAGGCGATTGGGGGTAAATAATTCGTCTTGCCAGCACGACCGGCGCGTCCCCGTTCATGAAAAGGAATGAGCGATTCAAGCGCGGGTGCCCAAACGCCATAATTCGCGACGAAGAGGTCCAAATCGCCGTCGCGGTCGAGATCGAAAAACGCGCAACTTGTGCTCCAATCCTCCGTGCGACCAGCGACACCTGCCGCCTGTGTCATGTCCTGAAATCGACCGTCGCCAAGATTTCGATACAAGCGATTCGGGCCGAGATTGGCAAAAAACAAATCAATTCGGCCATCGCCGTCGTAGTCGCCGACGGCGATCCCCATACCGTATTGCGGGACGTTTAAACCGGAACCCGCCGTAATATCTTCGAATCGGCCGCCACCCAAGTTGCGGTACAGGGTGGCGGCGGACGTGTGGCGGCTTTCAGGTCGGGCGGGCTGCACGCCAGCAACGCCCGCTAGTCCACTTTCGGGGAAAGGGCAACTATTGACGAACACAAGGTCCTGGAGTCCATCGCTGTCGAGATCGACGATGGCGCAACCGGAACCCATCATCTCGGGCATCCAGAGGCGGCCGTCGGCCCCATTGAAATGAGCGAAGTGAACACCGGACTCGACCGCACACTCACGAAATGGAGTCGGGGGCAAACCTGATGCCGGTCGGAAAACGTCTGGTATGGCCATTTCCGCCGATGACGGCCGCTTGCCTCGCCGTTTCGCGGTATCCGTTCCCGCCGGCCAGCACCAACAGACGAAGGCGATCGCCGCGGCTAGAAATAGAAACAGCGCGAGCCGCACAGCCTTTTGAGGCCAAGCGGCTCGCTTATCTTGCCTTTCGTCACTTCGCTCGGAGACCGAATTCACGTGGCGATTGCGCTCTCGCCCACCTGGAGCGGAGAGCGTTCCGTGTTGGGCCTACCAGTTGCCGGGCAGCGGATTGCCGTCATCGGGAGTCAACGCTTGCTGCCAAATCGCTTGCTGCACCGTGCCGGCGACGCCGCGCACGCTGGCGTCGGCCATGGCGATCATCAGCGTGGTATGGCCAGTGCTGGGACGAGACGTGTCACAACGGCCAGTCGCGCCCTGGAACGGAACCGGCTTGATGATGGGCGGTTGATTCCAGTTGCCGCCCCAGGGGCTATTGCCGATGCTGCCGCCCCAAGTGTTCGGGTTCCAGTCGCCGCCCGGCCAGGCCCACAAGTTGCCCCAGGTGCCGCCCGAGTTGCCGCAGGTCGCCAACCGCTCGCTGATCAGAATGGTGTTCGACGAACCGTCCGGCTCGTTCCCCAGGTTGTATTTTGGGCGTCGATCTGTGCCTCCGCCACCCGTGTAGACCGGGGATGTCTGGTTGGTCATACCGACCAATTGATAGTTCGGCGAGTAGCTGGTGCCACCCCAAGCATTAACTTGGTTAGAGGCGTAGCCGTTTGACAGCGTGTAGTCGGACGCGCAGTTATATCCCTTCAACACCAACGATCGGATCGTGCCCGATGG
>JBJTOW010000490.1:0-3610 GCA_046074805.1 Planctomycetota bacterium
CGATGGACCTCCCGAAGAAGTCGAAACGCGGCTGAAATTATCGCTGGACTACACCGAGCAATTGTTCGAGAAGCTATCGACGCTTATCGCGGAGTCGTTGGCGACGTTGGCGCCGGCCAAGTTGGACTATCAGCGGGCGCGGTGCGGGTTCGCCATGAATCGGAGGCGGCCGACCGAGAAGGGGTTCTCCAACGCGCCGAACTCGGATGGTCCCGTCGAGCACACGGTTCCCGTCATGCGGGTCACGTGGGCCGACGGCAAGCTTCGGGCTGTGTTGTTTGGCTACGCGTGCCACAACACGTCGATCGGGTTCGACTTTTTCTGTGGCGACTATGCCGGGTACGCCCAAGAGTACTTCGAGGCGGCCAACCCCGGCGTCACCGCGCTGTTCATCACGGGCTGCGCTGGCGATCAAAATCCATATCCCCGCGGCAAGATCGAACTGGTGCGGCAACACGGCAGCACGCTGGCGACGGCAATTCAGGCGGCCTTGGAGACCGTGCCTCGTCCGATCCGAGGGACGCTGAAACCGCGTCTTGGATTGGCGACGCTCGAATTCGCTCCGCCTCCCAACCGCGAACAATTGCTGTTGCTGGCGGAAGGGACTCAGGAACCGCAACGTGGCCACGCGCGGCGGCTACTCAAACAGATCGAAGAAACGGGCCGGATTAGGGACACTTACGAGTATCCCGTGCAAGTTGTCGACTTCGGCTCTGACTTAACGCTGGTGGCGCTCGCCGGCGAGGTAGTGGTCGACTATGCGTTGCGGATACCGCGGGAACTGGCGGGCGAGCGGCCGGTCTGGGTGGCCGGCTATTCGAACGACGTGTTCGGTTATGTGCCGTCGGAGCGAGTGTTGCGGGAAGGCGGCTATGAGGGCGGCGAGGCGATGCGTTGGGGTTCGCTACCCGGTCCGTTTGCGTCGGGCGTCGAAGAGTGGATCATCGCCAAAGTGAAGGAACTGGCTGGCAAGTAGCTCGTGCCGCCGGCGGAGATTTATCTCGGGAAGGAATTCGCGCCGAGGATCCAGCGGGACATGCCGTCGGCGTAGGGGATGCGGATCAGGTCGGGGATGACTCGATCGAAGGTTCGTCGCATCCACCATGCCGAGTCGGGGTTGAGATAAATGATATCGCCGGCTCGGACTAGCACCGTCGCCCGCGGGTTGTAGCGAGCCTCGATGAGATCGACGTAAATCAACATTGGCATCCCATCTGGTTTCTGCCGATGCACGGTGACAGTGGTTGGGGAATCGATCGGGTCAAGGTACCCGGCCATCGCCACGCCGGTCACGACATCGATTTCCCGTTCGCGGGGCAAGACCAGGCCAACGCCAAGCTCGCGGTCGCGGTCGCCGACTTGGAAGCGGACGGCATTGGTCTTGCTGAGCTGGCCCACGACCCAGAACACTTCGGCGCGGCGGCTCGGGACCATCACCACATCGCCCGGTTCCAACTTCACGTCGGAATGATTGAGGATTTGGCCAGGCGTGCCACGCAGGGGAATGCGGAGGATCTTTTTCGGATCCTCGGTGTCGTAATCATATTCGTCATACTCGTCGGGACGCACGGGAATCCGTTCCAGTTCGCCGACGCGCCGATGCACTTCCACGTAATCGCCGGCCAGTTCGGTCAGGCCGTTGGCGGACGCGAGCGCGTGTCCGACGTCGTTTTGGTATTTCGGCAAGGCTTGCACGCCCGGTTGCTTCACTTCGCCCAAGACCACGACGTCGATGGCGCTTTTCTCAGCGATCGAAATGACAACTCGCGGATTCTGGAGAAAGCCGTTCGCGTAAGCGCGTGTGATCGCTTCTTGGGCTTCCAGCAGATTCATGTCTTTGACGCTTACGGCTCCGACGAGCGGCAGATGGACCGCGCCGTTCGCCATCACACGGGCCTTGAATGGCGGAGCCTCGATGTTGGGGACCATACCCGGGATGTAGACTTCCAAGACATCGTTCACCCCTAGCAGGTAGTCAGGGGGCGCTGGCACCACAAGGTTCGCGAGATTCAGTTTGTTGCCCACGATACGGGTGGGCATACGGAAAGTGTCTGGCAACTGTGTCGCCGGGATGGCGTAGTTGTGCAGCGGCGCGAAACAGCCGCTCCCAGCGGCGGTCAGCAGCAACGCGAACGTGCTCATCCACAAGCGGGGGCGATTGGTTTGCGGCATGGTCGTCACCAGCGAGCAAGGGTGCGGCGCGGTCCGCGGTCGCAGCGGCCAGCGGTTGGCCGGATTCACGCGTTCTATCCGCGTTGCCGACTATTCCACTCGCCCGCCCTGTGACCGTCATCACGCCTGTCATCGTCCTGCCGGTCGCACCGGAAAGAGCGTCGCCGCCGCCGACCGCACGACCGCTTTCACTCCTAGGCCGGGAATAACCGGCACGACCCCACCCGGCGGTTGGCGAATCGCCACCGAATCGCCGCGCGTCCGCTCGGCGGGGTTGCTATAAGCCATGCCGCGACTAAGGTTTTCTCAGGGCGTCCTCGCCGACCTGCGAACCGATGCGTTTTGCGAGTCGCCGGAGAGAAGGCGGAGCGACGCCCTTGGCGTTCGCGGAGAGAAACGTGAATGGAAATTGAACGCGTCTCGGTGCTGGAACTCGTCGACGAGCTGGCTGTGGAATGGGACCGATTGAGGCCCGCTCAATCCACGTTTTCCAGTCCGTTCTATTCCAGTGGCTATGCGCGGCTGGTCGCCGCCGAGCGTCCGCATGTCGAGGCGGGGTTGGTGCGTGAACGAGGGCGGTTGCGAGCGGTGATGGCGTACGAGCGTTCGGGCGGCTCCGCGATTCCCGTGGGCGGCGGCATCAGCGATTTCCAGGGGCCCGTGGTCCCGACGGCGGCCAGCAATTCGCGGGCTATCGATTCGCGGGCTATCGATTCGCGGGGGGCGGATGAACACGCGGAGTTGGCGTTGGAACCCATCGCTTGGCTTCGAGCCCTACGGCTCGACACATGGCGGTTCCGTTACGTGCCTCCGGTCTGGAAGCCGCTTGCCCCGTATCGTTTTTTTCAAATGAGTTCCCCGTTCGTCGACCTTTCGGACGGATTCGCGACGTTCAAGGCGGCGATCGACGCGCGTGGGTCCGACATGATGCACCGCCACACACGCGGCTGTCGGACATTCGCCAAGCGGCTCGGTCCCGTGCGTTTCGAATTCGACAACCGCGAGCCAGCGTTGCTCGAGCGATTCCTGGGCTGGAAGGCGGCTCAACATGCTGAGCGTGGCACGCGGTTCGCATTCGCCGAACCGTGGGCCAAGCGGCTCGTTGAGCGGGCTTTCGAGTCGCGGGACGAGGCGTTTCGCGGCACGCTATCCTGTTTATTCGCGGGCGACCACTTCGTTGCTGGCTCCTACAATTTGATCAGCGGCGGTACGCTGCATGTATGGACCGCCGCATTTGGTCCGGAGTATTCGAAGTTCTCGCCGGGCACGAATTTCTTTCCGGAATTGATCATGGCGGCCGGGGCGGCGGGCATCAAACGGCTCGACTTCGGCCACGGCGACGAGCCGTTCAAGTACCGCTTCGGCACGTGTCAGGACGATGTGGCGGAAGGCTGCGTTGACCGGCGGCTACTGATCGGCTGGGCGACTCGCGGAAGCT
>JBJTOW010000491.1:0-4229 GCA_046074805.1 Planctomycetota bacterium
CTCGCTGACACCGTGTTCCAACCCGTGATCAACGACTTCGTCCCCGCCATCGGACAGGCGTTCGTGATTATCGAAAACGACGGCGTCGATCCTGTCGCGGGACATTTCCAGGCGCTGCCCGAGGGTAGCTTGCTGCTGGTGAACGAGTTCGTGTTCGCGATTAGCTACCAAGGCGGCGACGGCAACGATGTCGAGTTCAAACGCGTGGCTGTTTCCATCTGGGATGGCCGTCCCGACGGGGGAATCTCCAGCGCCGATCGCGATTGGACCACCGCGACGAATTGGGTAGGCGACGTGGCGCCGGCCGCGAACGCGATCCTGGTGTTTCCTGGCGACAGTAACGCGCCACGATCCAGCGTGAACGATTTCGCCGTCGGCGGTGCGTTTCGAGCCATCATTCTGACGGGTAGCGCTTATCAGCTCTCGGGCAACGCGGTCTCGTTGATCAACGGTGTGCTCAATACGGGCGACGACAACTTCTCGCTGCTTGACATCCAGTTGGCGGGCGATCAAGCGTTTCGCTCGGATGGATCGCTAACGCTCGTTGGCAGCCTCGATTTGAACGCTACGACGTGGACGCTCGACACGCGGTCCACGGTCGCCGCCGGACTGACCGTGGCCGGAGTCGTGACAGGCGATGGCCAAATCGTGAAGGATGGATTGGGCACAGCGTCGCTCACCGCCGCCACGAACTCGTTCAGCGCGCCACTTCTGGTCCTGAACGGAATTCTCGACATCCAAAGCGCGAACAGTTTCGCTGGCAAAACGGTATTGGCTGGTGGCGGTGTCCAGCTCGGCAACGATTTGGCGTTGGGGCTCGCTGACAACACACCAGCGAACGGGATTGAAGTGTTAGGGTTTGGCCGAATCGTGCTCAGCCCGGGCATTACGATCGCCAACGAAACCGTGCTCGGAGCGGGCGTGCTGTCGATGGAGGCGGCGAGCGGTTCGGCGACATGGGCCAGCCGAATCACGATCGACGGCGGGTTTACGGTGAACAACTTTTCCATGGGTCGCCAACTGACCTTCACCCAGCCAATCAGCGCGACACGGCATTTTTCCAGCGGCTTGGCTGAGTCTCCGAACGTCTACGCGTCATCGGTGGACATCGACGAGATGTGCATTCATGAAGGGTCGGTTTTTACAGGCGCGACAATCTGCGGTGAAAACATCTTTCTCGCCAACTCGGTCATCGAGCTTGGCGCCACCGTGACAGCGGCCGGTTCGGCCACGCTGCAAACGGTCCACGTGGACGGCACCCTGTCCGCATCACTGGACATTTCGGGCACCGATATCTCAGGGGATGGCCAAATTGAGATGCCCAAAGGCACGCTGAACGACGTCTACCCGGGAACCGCCGTCGACATTGGATCGTTGGCCGTCGGCACCACGACACTGGGAGACTTTCACGCGCAGATCCTTGGAACGGCTGGCGCTGGCGTGCCCGGTGGCCACGACCTGCTGTTTGTCTCGGGTATCCTTACGTTGAGCGGCGAACTCGACTTGGAGGTCAGCGGCACAGCCGGTGTGTCGGTGGGTAATTCGTTCCTGCTGATCGACAATGACGGCGTGGACGGCGTCAAGGGCCAGTTCCGCGGCCTGCCCCAAGGCGGTTTGGTCACCGTGGGCGGACTCGTCTTTCAAATCGACTACAGCGCGGGCACCGGCAACGACGTCGCGCTAACGCGTCTCGCCGCCGCCGTCTGGGACGGTTCACTCGACGGATCGGGCTTGGCCAGCGAGAACGCTAACTGGACAACCGCCGCGAACTGGGTGGGCGATGTGGCGCCAACCGCCAACGCCATATTGATCTTCCCGGCAATGCCCGTTTTTCACCCTACGAATGTGAACAACTTCGCCGCCAACACCCCGTTCAACGCGATCCGCATCGATGGCGACGGGTATTCGCTGGGCGGAAACGCTCTCAAGCTCTCAGGCGGCGTCGGCAACCGGGGAATCGGCACGGCGATTAGCTTCCCGATCACGCTGACGGCCGCTCAAGGATTTTCCAACGGTTCGCTGGCGACCTTGTCGTTCGCGGCCGGCATCGATCTCAGCGGGTTTACACTCGCGCTCGACAGCGAGAACACCGCGGCGGACGCCTTGCTGGTTTCAGGATCCGTCAGCGGCGCGGGCGGTATCGTCAAGCAGGGTGGTGGACTCGCCCGCTTGGCGGCCGCCGCCAACGGGTTTACGGGATTTGTCACGGCGGCGGCCGGCGAGTTGTTGTTGGATGGGCAGAACGTCTACGCCGGAAAGACGACCATTGGCGGCGGAGCCATCATTACGCTCGGCAACCCAGCGGCACTCGGCCTGGGTAACGGCACGGACGCGACAGGTGTCGAAATCCTCGATTATGGAATCCTCGCGTTCTCAACAGGCATACTCGTCGGAGGCGAACGGGTCAGTGGCGGCGGCACTTTGACGATGATCGCTCGAGCTGGCTCGTCCCGCTGGACGGGCGGCATCAACCTTGGGACCGGCTTGGTCATCGACAACACAGGCTTTACCGGCGATCTGGGACTGGATGGCTCGGTGACCGCTCCGTCGGTCATCGCGATTTGGAACGGCGAGAATCGCAACACCATTCGAGGTACGGTGGCGGCCAACGAATCCGTATTCGCGACGGGGATCGAAGGCACGGGCACGATCGGCTTTGTCGACGGTGAACTGGACATGATTCGCCCGGGAACTTCCCTGGACACCGGAGTTCTATCCATCAGTGGCGGCCGGCTTCTTCGGCACGCAAGCCGCATCCGTGGACTGACCGCTGGCTCGGCGTACGATCAACTGGCGGTCGACGGCTCGCTTGACCTTGTCGGGGCGAGCTTGTCCGTCAGCGTCAGCAGCGGGTTTGAGCCAGCCCGTGGCGACGAATTCGTGCTCGTCGCGAAAACCGGCTCGACCCCAGCGACTGGCCACTACCAATCGCTTCCGCAGGGAAGCATCCTGTTGGCCGGCGGCCACGTCTTCGCGATCGACTATCGAGGTGGCGATGGCAACGACATCGTGCTCCGCACGCTATCCGGCGACTTGCCGCCAACACTGACACTCAACGCGGCGAGCAGTATCGAGGTCAACGAGGGATCGATCGCGGCTCGCAGTGGACAGTATGCGGCGTCCCGTGTGGGCCAGGCCGTCTCCATCTCCGCGTCGGTTGGCAACGTTACGCAGACCGGCAGCGAGGGCGGTGGGTGGAATTGGTCTCAACCGGCCGTTGATGGGCCCAGTGGACCGCTTAACGTCGTGATCCGCGCAACGGATCCCAACGGCGTTTACTCGGAGGTTTCCTTCAACTACCGCGTCCTGAATGTGGCGCCTGTCTTCACGACGTTGACCAACTCGGCGTCGTCCATCAGCTGCATGCGTCCCCTTGACTTCATCACGCTCACTGGGACCTTCACCGACGCCGGTCTCACGGACACCCACACCGCGATTGTCGATTGGGGCGATGGTTCACAGAGCCCGGCGACGATCACGCAATCGCCAAGCGGGGGCGGCACTCTGAATGCCACCCACCGGTACATTATCGCGGGCAAATTCACCATCAAGGTCACCGTCATCGATGACGACGGCGGGGCCGTCGAATCCACAACGGTCACATATATCTCGGGCGGCGCGTTGGTCAGCGGCACGCTCACCGTCATCGGCACTTGCGGCGGCGATCTCGTCACGCTCGCCCGATTCTCCGACGGGCGTTCGCAGCTTACCGCTCGTTTTTGCGCGGTGGGATGCATAACGGGCTGGACACAAAGCTCGGTCTATCCGCCCAATTCGATCACTTCCATCCGCATGGAGTTGGGAAACGGCAAAGACACGGCGACCCTCTCCGAACTCATCAAGACGGCCGCGTTCATCGACACTGGCGCGGGTGACGACGTCGTTACGGGCGGCGGTGGAAACGACACGATTCTCGGCGGCGACGGACTCGATTCGCTAAACGGTGGCGGTGGCGACGACAGCATCAACGCTGGAACTGGCAACGACTCCGTGAGCGGTGGCTCAGGCAACGATACGCTCGTCGGCGGTGCCGGCGATGACCGCATGTTTGGCGCGGCGGGCCAGGACATCCTATTCGGCGAGGCCGGAAACGACTCGCTGTTCGGCGGCACCACCTGTCTGGACGACCCGAATAACGACATTTTGGTCGGCGGTGATGGACGGGACACGCTCTGCGGTGGCGATGGCCGGGACATCCTCGTGGGTGGACGCGGTGGCGACAACTTGCA
>JBJTOW010000492.1:0-6349 GCA_046074805.1 Planctomycetota bacterium
CGCCAGGGCCCAACGCCGACAAACGACGCTCGTGCGTCAACTGCGACAATGGGTTCGTCTGATCGACGACCTGCGACAATTCTCCGCGGCCAAAGAAGTACTCAATCGCCGCCGAAACGCTCTTCGGATTGACGAGCGTACGAGGCGTGATGTCCTTGTTCTCCTTCATGCTCATCCGCTCCTGCACGGTGCGGCGGAGCTTCAGGAACCCCTTGCGCAACTCATCGCTGGCAAGTTCCTCGATCGTTCGCAAGCGGCGATTGCCGAGATGATCGATGTCGTCAACCTGGGCCTCACCACCCGCCTCGGCCAAATTCACCACGTAACGAATCGACGCGATCAAATCCTCCGGCCGAAGCGTCATTTCCTTCTCGGGAACATTCAGCTTTAATTTCCGGTTGATGCGGAAACGGCCGACGCGGCCCAATCGATAGCGATTGACATCGAAAAACTTCTCTTGGAACAGCGTCCGCGCCTTTTCCAAGTTGGCCGGGTTACCCGGCCGCAACCGTTGGTAAATACGCAGCAACGCCTCTTCGTGGCTGCACGTCGCGTCGTCACCGAGGCTGTTAAAAATCAGGGGCGCCTTGGGATACGACACCACCTCAACCTTGGTCACACCCGAAGTGCAAATCGTCTCCGCAGCCGCCTTCGTGATCCGGTGGCCCGCTTCGACGATGATTTCGCCCGCTTTCCCAGACCCCGTCGGGTAGACGATATCGTCGACCGCCACCTTGCCTTCCAACTTTAAGGCAGTCCGGCCGTCGACAACCTTTTCTACGGTGCCCTCGTAAAACGCTCGGATCAAATCAGCATCCTGGCTGTACTTCGGGCTCATCGCACGCAGCAAAGTGAGCGCCGAGAATTTACCGCTTTGATCGATTCGAACGCTGAGCGCGTCCTTTTTCGTAACGTTCAGCTCGATCCAACTGCCGCGTTCGGGGATAATCCGGCAACTAGGCAGTTTGCGATCGGTCGTGCTGTCCTCGTCCATGACGAAGTCCACGCCCGGACTGCGATGCAACTGGCTGACCACGACGCGCTCGGCACCGTTGATGATGAACTCACCGCCCCCCAGCATGATGGGAATATCACCAAGGTAAACCTCTTCCTCGATCGGCTGCTCCTTGTTGAGTCGCAGCCAAACCTTGAACGGCTGACCGTAGGTTAGCCGCAACTGGCGGCACTCATCGGCCGTGAACCGAGGCTTGCCCAGCTCGTACTTGACGAAGGCCAGGTTAATGCTCTTGTCGTAGCTCTCGACGGGAAAGATTTCGCGTAGCACGCCCTGCAAGCCCTGGTCCTTCCGCTTTTCAGCCGGAACATCAGCCTGCAGAAACGCCTCGTAACTTCGGGTTTGAATTTCGGTGAGATCTGGAGTAGGGTGATGTTCCCGCCCAGTACCGAAGCGACGGGATTCGCGGGGATTCAAACGACGTTGCGCCGAAGTGGCCATCGCGACGGACCTCCTGGTTCAAAACGAAAAGGGCGCGTGTTAACCAACCGCGTTTCATTCGCCTGGGCGAAACGGCCGGCCAACACCCGCCCTCCGGGCTGCTGGATCTATATAAGCGCGCACACCGACCCAGGGATCTAAGCAGCCATTTTGGGCAGCTCCCATGGTTCGGGCAAGTATCAGCATGCGTATTCCGAACCGCTCGCGCACATCATGCCCGCGAGCGGTCAAGCTAAAAGCGACGTACCGCGTAACTACTTCAATTCCACGGTCGCACCGGCGGCTTCCAGATCCGCCTTGAGCTTCTTGGCCTCGTCTTCCGACACGCCCTGCTTCACGGTCGCGGGCGGCGAATCGACCATCTTCTTCGCATCCATCAGCGAGGCGCCGGTGATCGCCTTGACCACCTTCACGACTTCCAGCTTCTTATCGCCGTGGGCCGTCATGACGACATCGAACTCGGTCTTCACCGGAGCGGCAGCAGCCGCCGGGCCCGCAGCAGCCGGAGCGGCCATCATGACGCCGCCACCCGCCGCCGGTTCGATACCGTACGCGCTCTTGATGTAGTCGCTCAACGACTTGGCCTGCTTGAGCGTCAGGTTGGCGATCTTATCGCCCAGATCCTTCAGTTCCGGTTCCAAAACGGCAGCATCAGACATTGCGACCACATCCCTTTCTCTACAGACACTCGAACCAATTAGATAACAGGTGGGGAGACGATTCGGGAACGCGGAACCCGCCTCAGCGGATCACCACTCGACAAGGAAACGGCAGCGCCCCACGACAACGTCCCGCGCCGCTTCCGCCCCAGTCCTCCGACTAGGCCTCGTCCCCCTTGGATTTCTGCTCGATCTGGCTGGCAAGTGCTCCGCCTGGAGCCTTGAGCTGCGACAGCAAGTTCGCACCCGGGGCCAAAATCTGCCCCAACAACAAACTCAACTGTTCCGTGCGGCTAGGCCACTTACTGACCTCTTTCACACGATCCTTAGACAGCTGCTCGCGGTCCATCACGCCACCGCGCGTGGTGAACTTCTCGAACTGCGTTTCCTCTTGGATCGCGAGCACTTCCTTAGAAAGTTGCACGAAATCCGAAGCACCCCAGCAGACAGCCGTCGAGCCCGACATACCCTCGAACGCACTTTCCAAAGGCGTGCCACGGGTCGCCACTCGCGCCAAACTTGTCTTTACAACCAGAACTCGGATGTCTTTTTCGCGCAATTTCTTCCGCAACAGGTAGGTCTTGTCGGTGTCCATTCCAATGAGATCCACCAGCAGGGCGTCGTTGACCCCTTTGAGCCGATTGCGAATCTCATCCATCACCAGCTGCTTTACGTACTTGCTCATCTACGCACCTGTTATCGAATCGCGGCGGAACCACAATCCACCCGGGAATCCCTGGAAGCCGTCATGCAAAATTCACAGCGACCACCAGCTCAACCAGCCAACCATTTACGCTGCAATACGAACACTCGGCGACATTGTCGCGCAAATGGCGATCGATCGCACGTACGTTCCCTTAACCGAATTGGGTTTCAGGGACTGCAGGTAGTCGAGGAACGTCTGAATATTCTCACGCAGATTGTCCGCCGAGAAACTCATCCGTCCGACAACCGCATGGACTATTCCGCCGTCATCATTACGAAACTCAACCTTACCCGCCTTGTATTCACGGACCACCTTAGCCACATCCGGGGTCACCGTGCCGGCGCGAGGAGAAGGCATCAAACCGCGAGGCCCCAGCACCTTACCGAGGGGACCAACTAGCCCCATCATGTCCGGAGCGGCAATGCACACATCAAACTCGGTCCAACCTTCCCGAATTCGCTTCGCCAAATCGTCCTGGCCGACCTCGTCAGCACCGGCGGCCTTCGCCGCATCGGCCAGCGCACCCTTGGCGAACACAACCACTCGCTGAGTACGACCGATGCCGTGCGGCAGCACCACAGAACCGCGAACGATCTGATCCGCCTGCTTCGGATCAACACCGAGCCGAACGTGGACCTCAACCGTCTCGTCAAACTTCTTGGCACCGGCGGCCGCATAGCTTTTCAGAACTTCAACGCCTTGGCCGAGCGGAACCGGATTCGGCACCTGCTTCTTGGCCATCGCCTTGTACTTTTTAGTTTGCTGCGCCATGTAAAACCCACCTTCTATACGCTTCGCCCGCAATATCGAGCGACATAGCCACTAATCGCGTGATGTGAAACCGGAGGACAGAGCCGACCTCACTCACCTAGTATGACTCGCCTAGTCTACAACCTCGATACCCATGCTGCGGGCCGTGCCCTCAATCATCCGCTTGGCATGCTCGACATCGCGAGCGTTCAGATCGTCTTTCTTCTTGCGGCAAATGTCCTCGACTTGAGCGCGAGTCACCTTCCCAACCTTATCCCGATTCGGCACTCCAGCACCCTTGGCGATGCCGGCCGCAATCTTCAGCAGCGCCGACGCTGGTGGACTCTTCGTGACGAACTCGAACGTGCGGTCGCTATAAACAGAAACAATCACGGGAATCGGCGTACCAGCGTACTCACGAGTCCGTTCATTGAATTGAGATACAAACTGACCGAGATTGATACCGAACTTACCCAGCGAAGTACCAACAGGAGGGGCCGGAGTAGCCTGGCCACCTGGAACTTGGAATTTCGCCTGTCCGGTGAGTGTACGCTGCTTCGCCATGATCCAACCCGCTAGTGTCGTGGAAACGAGACGTTTTCCGTATTCTCGGGCTTTTCGTCAAGCCCCTGTGCGATAATTCTTGATTTTGTGGCGCTGATCCGGGCGATAATCCGGGTCCATCGATGTCCCTACACCGCCTCGATTTGCCAGTGGTCGAGTTCTACCGGATTCGGGCGACCGAAGATGTTGATCATCACCGTTACCCGGCCGTGTGCCTGATCGATGGCCGAAATCTCGCCTTCGAAATTGAGGAAATAGCCCTCTTTCACCCGGACGCGGTCGCTGACCTTGAATGGGATCGCCGTCTTGACTTGACCGGCCGCGCCATCCTGCGGCTTCATGGCCCTGAGGATTTTCTCTACCTCGTGGGTCGGCATGATCGACGGCTTGCCAGCCGAGCCGGTAAAGTCGCCGATACCCCCCGTCTCCCGCACGACGAACCATGTATCGTCATTGAGCGCCATGTGGACGAGCAGATAACCCGGGTACAGTTTTTTCTTGACGTTGCGTCGCTTGCCATTCTTGTTGAACTCGGCAACCTCTTCCGTAGGCACGATGATGTCGCCGAAAAACCGATCCATCTTGGCGATCTTCACGCGGCGTATCAACGCGTCCCGAATCGAATCCTCGCGGTTTACCTGCACTTTCAGGATGTACCACTCTCGATCAGCGGACGCCTCGTCCACATCCTCGACGTACTCGAGCGGTTCAACCGGCCCGTCGTCCTCCGGAATCTCGTCCAGCACGTCGTCTAGGTCGTCGACTTGCTCGTCGTCGACTTGCTCGTCATTGTTTGACGCCGTCTCTGATTCGGCGGACAAAGCAGCAGCCAGTGAAGCCGTGGCTTCCAAAGAAGCCCCACCCGTCGCATCGGCACTGCCACGCGAGCCGGCCACCTTGCCGAGATCACTGTCTTGCGATGCCGGGGCGTCGGACGCGGTTCCGGGTTCGCCTTGTTGATCCGCGTTGTTTTCGCTTGCCACGTTCCTACCCTCACACGCCGAAACCGGCGGGAATTACTGCACGACGCCGATCAATTGGAACAAAAGTCGCCAGAGGACGTCAAAGCCAAACAACGCCCCGGAAAGCGAAAACAGCACGAAGATAACCACCACGCTGCTTCGGTACAGTTCAGCTTTGGATGGCCAAGATACCTTGGTCATTTCCGCCTCAACCGCGATCAGAAAGGTCGCGAACCGAGGCAGATTGACCATCCGGAAGGCGATGAACCAGCCTGCGAGCAACACGATCGCGGGCAGGATGAACCGGGATCCTCCAAACCATTCAGCGCCCTGTTGGTACTCGTGCAGACGCCACGCACCGAACGCCACGGTGGCGGCGATGGCCCCAAACGTCGTCTGCCGCGTCACTTTACCCTGATTACGCTTGTAAATCGCGAACTGAAAAAAGTCCGCGAGCGGCGAAGTGGCGGCCGAATTGTCGGTGCTCATCGACGTGGTCCCTGCCCGAAGGCGATGTTCAAAGAAAAAGCAGGGGCGGCAGGAATCGAACCCGCAACCGCTGGTTTTGGAAACCAGTGCTCTGCCAATTGAGCTACACCCCTGTGGCTGGTCGTTATAGCGACCGGCCGCAGCCCGCCGCCAGCCCACTCATGCGGGCTGGGTGGTAATTCCGACTTGTTGGCACCTCCGCCATCGGGGCGGCGCGCTCAAGCGGCCGGCTGAATGCGATTCAGCCAGCCGCTATTCACAAGCCCCAAGGGCTTGGTTAGTCGAGAATCTTGGTGACGACGCCCGATCCGACCGTGCGTCCGCCTTCGCGAATCGCGAAACGCACGCCGTCGTCCATGGCGATTGGCTTGCCCAACTCGACCGTCACTTTGACGTTGTCGCCAGGCATGCACATTTCGGCGCCAACCAAGTTCGCTGAACCGGTAACGTCCGTCGTCCGGAAGTAGAACTGCGGACGGTAGCCGCTGAAGAACGGCGTATGACGACCGCCTTCGTCTTTGGACAAGCAATAAACTTCAGCTTCGAACTTGGCGTGCGGCGTGATCGAACCGGCCTTCGCCAACACCTGGCCACGCTCGATGTCCTCGCGGCGAACACCACGAAGAAGGCAGCCGACGTTGTCGCCCGCTTTGCCTTCGCCGAGTTCTTTGCGGAACATTTCGACGCCGGTCACGGTCGTCTTCGTCTGCTCCGGCTTGAGGCCGATGATGTGGACTTCGTCGCCCACCTTCACCATGCCGCG
>JBJTOW010000493.1:0-2811 GCA_046074805.1 Planctomycetota bacterium
GGCGCGGTCCAAAGCGTCTCCAGCCAAACCCGTCGAGATGGTCAAGCTGGGCCGACTCGCCGCGGCCGCATACGCAATCCAACCTGTCGACGGGGCGGTCTGAGCGGCGAGCGCCATGAGAAAGGTCTGTGGATCGACGGCCACCGTTTTCGCCGGTTCCTTGGCTGCGGGTGACGCGTCGATGGGCCGCCGGAAAAAGGTGTGGCTATGGCCGGGGTGAGCGTGAGCGGCGCGACCGAACACGCCACGGCCGTCGCGCGACAGCGGCGGCGGTTCGAGCGTCAAGCACGTCGCTACGGCGACCGACAAAGCGATGGACAAAGTATGGAATCGGATCACGTCGCGTCCTTTCGTTCGTTCTTTTTCTTGCCTTTATTCCCGCCCATTTTCTTGCGTTGCTGGGCGCCGGGGTTGGCAGGGTCGAATTGGGGATTGGGTGTGGGCAATTGGGCGTTCACCGCCACGAGGTACTGTTCCAGTTTCTGCCGTAAGCGTTGCGTTTCCGTCGGGGACTGGGCCGCGAGGTCGGTTCGTTCCCCAATGTCCCGCGAAAGATCGAAAAGCGAGACCGAGTCGGTTTCGTAGAAGTAAATCAATTTCATGGCACCGAGGCGGATCGCTGAATGCGGACCGTCGCTGCTCTGATAGTGCGGGAAGTGAAACACCAATTCTTCGCGCGGTCGACGCACCGTTCCAGCCGCTCCACCTGGGCGGAGCAGCGGGGCGAAGCTACCGCCTTCGATCCCTTGGGGCAGCGATTTGGCTGAAAGTCCGGCCCACTCGGCGAATGTCGGCAAAAAGTCGTAGCCGACGACCGGCGAATGGCACCAGCTATTGGCGGCCACACCGGGGCCGCGCACGATCAGCGGCACGCGGATACCGCCCTCCCAAACCGAGCCTTTTCCGCCATTCAGTCCTTCGCGGCGGCCGCCACCGGCGCCGTTGTCGGATGTGTAGATCACGAAGGTGTTTTTCGCGAGCCCGAGGCGATCAATCGACGCCAAAACACGTCCCACTCCCGTATCCAAATCTTCAGTGATCGCCGCCGTTGCCAGTTGCTTGGCGCCGCCACCTCCGCCACCTCCGCCACCACCACCTCCTCCGCCACCACCGTTATTGCCTTGCAGACGTTCGTACTTGGCTTTGGTCGCGTTGAGGGCGTTTTCAGCGGCATGCAGGGCGTTCCAAGACAGTTGGATATAGAACGGTTTTCCGGCCTGCTTGCTGCGGGCCATAAAATTCTCGGCGCGCTGGGCCATGCCGAAGATGTCGACGGGATTTGGGTCGATGAACTGGAACGCGTTTTCGTTGCCCGTGTCTCCGTCGTGCTCGTCGTAGCCGTGCTCGCCGGGACCGCCGCCACTGATATGCCACTTGCCGTAGTGCGCGGTGGCGTAACCAGCCTTCCGCAGCAGCTCGCCGATGGTGGTTTCCGAGGCGGGAATACGCTTGATCAAGTTGGGTTCGACCAGCTTTCGACCGGTTTCCGGCGGCGCCGCCTTGGTCCAGTGCAACTTCGCCGGACTCTTGCCCGTTTGAATGCTGATGCGAGTCGGTGAACAAACGGGGGCCGGAGCGTAGCCGGATGAAAAACGCATCCCCTGGGCGGCGAAACGTTCCAAATTGGGCGTTTGGAACACGGCGCCCTTGGAACCGGCGTAATCAGGGTGCATGGCCACAGACAAGCCGCTCCATCCCTGGTCGTCCGACATCATCAAGACGATGTTGGGCCGCGGCGACGACTCTTGTGCCACCACGCTTCGCGGCAGTGCGACGAAGCCGTTTACGCCCAAGATCAGTGAGGCGACCGACGTCATTCCGGCCGCCAACCTTGCGACGGCCATCGCGGCGATCATCCTGGTCGGCCCGCTTTGGGCTCGATTCGCCCGCCAGTCCGAGTCGCGATGGGAACAAGCTAGATTTATGCGAGTCATCGTTAGCTCCTACTCAACCGACGTCATCAGCTTCGCCTTACCGTCCCTCCGTCGTTCTTCCTTATCCCCACCCCGCTTTTCGTGACACCCCGCTGTCGCCGTCCAATAGACAGCGGCGAGTGGGCGATTCGAGCCTGCGGCCTACCGTACGACAGCTTCGGGTAGTTCTGTTCCGGCCCGAAGTCGCTGGGCCATCGGTGCTTGTGCGACGGACAGGTTGAATCGGCCCTTGTGGCAGGTGAGCATCGCGTATGGTTGCCGTTCACGAAACACTGACGGATCTTCCCGACTATCTGGCCGAAAGGCTGCGAGTGATCGAGTCGCGTGGATGTCCGGTGGCTGCGCCATTCGTCCTTTACTGGATGCATACGGCGATGCGGATCGAAGAGAATCCCGCGTTGGAGACGGCGCGGTTCGTAGCCGATCGCCTGAAGCTGCCGCTTTTGGTCTATCAAGGGTTATCGGAACGTTATCCCTACGCCTGCGACCGGCATCACGCTTTCATGTTGCAAGGGGCGAGGGAGACGCATCGCGAACTCGCTGCCCAGGGAGTCACCGCCGCTTTCCATTTGGAACGCCCCGGGCACCGCGGACCCCATCTTCGCGAATTGGCTGGACGGGCAGCGGCGGTGGTGACCGAGGATTTTCCAACCGCGCCGACTAGCGACTGGTTGCCGCGTGTTGCTCGCGACGCCGCGGGGCCTGTGTTCGCCGTGGACACGGCCTGCGTCGTTCCGATGCGGCTTGTCGGGCGCGCTTACGATCGCGCCTTCGCGTACCGCGACGCGACCGCGGCCTTGCGAGCCGCTCGAATCAGCCGTTCGTGGCCCACCATTGATCACAACCATCGTTCCCTGCCGCAAAACGCGGGAGTTCA
>JBJTOW010000494.1:0-8447 GCA_046074805.1 Planctomycetota bacterium
AGCATCTGGCAGAAATCGGCCACCGACCAGCGGACGGCGTTGTCGCCGGAATAAAGAGCGCGTTGGGCCGCAAGGAACTCGACGGCAACGTTTGCTTCCTTCGCCGTAGGCTGCCGGCCAATCGCGACGCGCCACGCCCGCTCAACCAGTTCACGAGGCGCACCGTCGGTCTCCGACAGTAAACGGCCGGCGAACGCCTCCGAACGCGCGACGCTGAAGTCGGAATTGAGTAACGCCAGCGATTGCAATGGCACCGTGGAAGACGGGCGAGTGGTGCAAATGGTGGCGACCGACGGCGCATCGAAGACCTTCATGAAGCTGAGCAGTTGCGAGCGGCGCTGTTGCAAATAAACGCTTCGACGCAGGGCGCCTGGAGTCCGCTCGTCGACCACCACTTCGCCGATCGCCGTTTGTCTCGTCGGCACGTATGGTCCAAAAGGCCGCGAGTCCAATTGTCCGGCAACGGCGAGCATGGAGTCGCGAATGACCTCGGCTTCGAGACGCCGCACGGGCAAGCGCCACCACAACCGATTGTTGCTATCACGCGCCAGGCCGTCGGGACGCGGCGCGGAAGATTGGCGATAAACGGCCGACGTGACGATTCGCCGATGCAAAGCCTTGGGGCTCCAACCGTCGGCGATGAAACCCGCCGCGAGTTCCTCTAGCAGCGCGGGATGCGAGGGAGGCGAGCCGCCGATTCCCAGATTGTCGGTGGTCGGCACAATGCCGCGTCCAAAATACTGCCGCCAAACGCGGTTCACATGCACACGCGCCAAGAGCGCGGCCGGCCGCCCCGCCGGCCGCAGCAGCCAGTCGGCGAACGCCGTGCGACGTCCCGTCGTCGCCGCCTCGGGGACCGCGGTCGGCGCGACGTACGGTTCACCCGGTTCGCTGAGCGCCGACAGAGCCAGCGGCGGCACGTCGTCGGTCCGCAGGTGGTACAAACCGCGCGTGAGGAACGGCACGACGGGCGGCTTGGCGGACTTGTCACTGACCCAGGCGATCGCGCGACCGGGCTCCGGCGTGCGTTGGCCCTCAAGTTCCTTCCGTTGCTTCTCATACTGGCCGCGGCGTTCCTCGAGCGACTTGCGGAGCGCCGCGATGTCGACAGAAGCATTGGCGAGCATCGCGCTTCGTTCAATCCGCACATTGTCGGCGACGAAGCTGCGATTCAAGCAATAGAACAGCGAAAAGCCGCCGTCGGGCAGATCCGCCGCCGCGAGATTCAGCGACGCGCCATCGGGCAGTCCATCGACGATGTGGTCGAGCCGGAAGTTGCCGCCGCCGGTATTTGTAACGCGAACGCCGTAATTGCGGCCGGGAACATAGCCTTGGGCGCCAATCGAGCCGATCTGTTTTTGATCCGCACCCGGGTAGTCGCGATAGATCGACGTGGCGTTGGCCGGGTTCCCGTCGATGAGGATATTGCCTCCGCCGAGCGGGCTGGAATCGTCAAAGTCGTGCACGGCGATGTTGTAGCCGATTCGTTCGGCCGGCCCGCCTTGCACTTTGTTTTCCACCAAATCGAAGGTGGCTTGAATCCAGGCGCCGCTTTCGTTGGGCGTCCAGTCAAACGCCTTGGTCGTCGCCAACCAAGACTCTCCGGAACCGGCGATGATCTGAAGCGCTCCATCCTTCACGCGAGCCGAGTTTGGCGTGCCGCCATCGAACGCGATTTTGCCGCTCGGCTTGTCATCGCCCGGCGCCGCGGCCGACCAGCGCGACTGCCAACCTTCGCCGAAAGCTTCTTCGAACAGCACTTCGGAAGGTTCGCGATTCGCGGCAACCCAGGCTTGGTATTCCGTCTTGAGCTGCGCAAGCTGTCGTTTGAGGTTTCCGTCCCGCTCTTCCCATTGCTCTTTCTCACCAGGCAGATAGGCGTAAATCACCCGATCCTTGGGATTGATCCAGTCCTGCGGATTGAAGGCGGGAAAGAAAATCGCCTGCAGTTGATAGTATTCCCGTTGTGTAATCGGATCGAATTTATGGTCGTGGCATCGCGCGCAGTGAACACTCAGCCCCAACAGCGAGGTCGCGGTCACTTGCACGACGGCCTCCAAAGCGGCCCGGCGATCGATCTCGAACGCCTCCGGCTCCTGGACGCCGATGTCCGAACCGTCCTGTCCATTGCGCAGGAAATGGGTCGCTTCGAGCCAATCGATCGCTTCGGGCGCAACCGGTTTTCCGGGCCGGAAGCCAGCAAGTTCGTCTCCGCTTAACTGTTCGCGGATGAACCGATCGAACGGTTTGTCGGCATTGACCGAGCGGATCACGTAGTCGCGATAGCGATACGCGAGCGGCCGATCGGTGTCGGCGCTGAAGTAGCCGTTCGAGTCCGCATAGCCAGCGGCATCGAGCCAGTGCTTGCCCCAACGCTCGCTGTAGCGTGACGAGGCGAGATAGCGTTCAACCATCCGCTCGTGGGCATCCGGACTGGCGTCGCTGGCAAACGCTTCAATCTCCTCGGCGGAAGGAGGAACTCCGGTCAGGTCGAGCGACACGCGACGAATCCGCGTTTCGCGACTGGCTTCGGCATTGAATGCCAGGCCGGCCGCCTCGAGTGGCGCGGCGACATGGGCATCAAGCGACAGTCGCAGCCCATCCCGTTGTCGGACGACCGGCAACTCGGGCCGCTGGAGTTGCCGGAACGCCCAGTGCGTTTCGCTCGTGTTGGCCGTATCGCTGGGACGCGGCAGGCCAGGCGCGCCGGCGGCGATCCAGCGTTTCAGCAAGTCTTTCTCCTCGGCCGATAACGGGGCGCCCTCGGGCATTTCATCCCGCTCCACCAGTTGCCACAGACGGCTGTTTTGCGGCTGGCCCGGCACGACGACCGCGCCGCTCGCGCCGCCGCGCGCAATCGCCGCAGGAACGCTAAGGTTCAGCTTGCCGTGTTGCTGGAGCGGCCCATGGCACTTGACGCAGCGATTCTTCAGTAGCGGGCGGACATCGCCGTCAAAATCGGGCACATCCCTGTCGGCCGCCAGAAGATTCGATGCCGGCACAGCGACCACGGCGAGCACGATACTCGTCATCACGGCGAACGCGACAGCCGAGCCAACCCGCCAGGAGAGTCGATGGCTGATGCGAAACGGCGAGTCATGCCCGACTTCATCCCGCGGTTCACGCACCGCTTCGTTCCTTGGTTCACGCATGTGTCCCTCGAGGCTTCCGCTTCACTGGGGTTTCGCTCCCGCTGTGAACTGGATGGAAAACAAGTCCGCTTCGCGGAGAATGAAGCGGAGCCGAACCGGTTGTCCCGCAAGCGCGCTCACGTCGGTCCCGTTTTTCCAACGAACGGTCCGCGCGATTTCATCGCCGACGAACTCCTGGCAATCGGCGGCCGAGAAACCGGTCAACGGCTTGCCCGCCGCGTCCTGCATTTCGACGCGCACGCTGCCGCCGCCGCTGGTGGAGACATTGATCACGAGCGACTGGCCCGCGAATCGCAGCGGTGGCGTGATGAGTTCGCCGGGATCGGCGCCGGCGTGGACCGACGCGAATCCATCGAGCCGGAGTGTGAAGCGGCGAAATGGCGTCGTGTAGATCGACATTTCGGTCGGGCTCGTTTGCACCACGTTCCAGGCCGCATAGTTCGAACGATTTCCCCAGCGGGCCGGATCGAGTCCGGGCCGGATGAACGCCTCGCGAAATGTCCGGTCGTATGGGCTGTCGCCACGAGCCGTCATGAACAAGATGTCCGTGCTCTCGCCGCGCGACGGATGAAACCGCGTCGGCGTGGCGATGTAGAGATGCGGCGCGCGGAAATATGGCTGCGTGAGCGTCGTGTAGATGTGCTCGCCTTCGAAATTCGGCCGAAGCGGAACCGGTTCGGACCACTGCTTGAAATCGGACGACGTGGTCCGGCACACGGATCGCAACCGCTTATCGAGGAAGTGGCGGAAGTAGCAGACATACCGCTGTTCGCTCTCGGACCAAAACGCGACGTTTTGCGAATCGAAGGCGTATTCCTTCGTGTACGTGATAACCGGCTCGGGACGCAGTTTCCGCCACCGCACGCCATCGCCGGAAACGAAGGCGACCAGCCCCGACTTGACAGTCCCGGCCAACGCCTTGAACCGCTCGTCGCTTGCCACGCCAGGACGCGTATCCAGGAACGGGGCGAAGTTGTGGCAGAACGGCGCCTCGTGGAGGATCACATTGTTGTCGCGGCTGCCGTCGATTTCGTGCAGGCCGAGTTTCGGCTTCGTCCAGTGAATGCCGTCCCGGCTTTCGCAGTAACGCGTCACCTCAACGGCGTCCCCGTCAAATTTCGCTCCACGGCCATCACGCGTGTAAAGCCGGAACAATTCTCCATCCTTGATGACGGTCCCGTATTCCATATTGTCCGCCGGCTCGGCCATCGGTGGCGCCAACTGCGGATGGTGAAGCCGGAGAGAAAGATTGTCGAGCCGGTCGATCAGAAAGCGATCGACGAACAATTCGCGCCGCGACCCGATGTCGCGAACCTGCGTCGAAGTGGGCGCCCGTTCGGCGGCCGCGAGTCGACCCGCTGACGGAACGGCCACCGCGAGTGGCAACAACAGCGACAGGAGCCGCGACAAGATCAGCGACAAGATCAGCGACAAGCGCAGCGACGGGAGCAGCGACAACATGGGCGCCGTCGACCACGGCGGCACGTCCGTGCCGAGTTTTGCCAGTCGTGTCGCGCGACACATTTTTTGAAACTCGTTGTTCATGCGTGATTCCTCCTGAGTCGCAGGCCTGCGCGGCGTCTGCGCCGCGAACACTGACGGTCACTGGTTTACATTAAACAAGGTGCTGGTAGGTTTTCGAGCGCGTCAGGGGACGAAAATCTCTTCGATCGCGATGGCGAACGACGTCGCGTCTTTGACGTAGACGTTGTCTCTGAAAGGCGAAGGGACCGTTCGCTTGCCCGCAACGTTGTCCTATCAAAAGCTCCGCATCGCAGCAGCGACTGTGCTCGACGGCAGAGGATCCGTATGTATCGTCTTCAGCCTCCCGACTCCCGACTCCAGTCTCCCGACTCCAGACTCCAGTTCACAGAAGATGTTCGCCTCGATGACGTCGCCCCGCATTGTAGTAGAATCCGGCGACCGTCTCTTCCACGAGTCTTCGATCGCCCACACTTCGCAATCTCTGCCGAACGCGGGAGCCCAACGATGAAAAATTCCCTGCCGTCCACGAAAGATGTTCCCGGCCGGAACTTCCCACGACGCGCGCCCGCCGCGAGTCGCCCGCACCGTTCCGCGTGGCGCCCGAATTGGAACGGCCTCACGTGGCGTCGGAGCGGCCTCGCGCGAGCGATGTTCGCGGTCGTTGTGATCGGCACGCTCGGTTGTTGTCCGGTGGTGCTCGCGGAAATCGCCACGGAGACGGTCCAGGTTTCGATGCGCGATGGCGTGAAGTTGGCAACCGACGTCTACCGCGACAGTCAGCTTGGCCAAGGGCCTGTTGTGCTCACTCGCACGCCCTACGATCGCACGAAACAGAAGCAGATCGCGGAACGGTGGGTCAAGGCGGGTTACGTGTTTGTGGCCCAGGACTGTCGTGGCACGCGTGCTTCGGAGGGCGTGCTGGCCCCGTACAACAACGAAGGGCAGGACGGTTACGACACCATCGAGTGGCTCGCGCGACAGCCATGGTGCAACGGCCGCGTCGGCATGGTAGGTGGTTCCTACGTTGGGGCCGTGCAGTGGCAAGCGGCGGTCGAGAATCCGCCGGGTTTGGCCGTGATCGCGCCCCAGGCCACGTGGAGCAGCTTTTACCGGAACCTGTATTTGGGCGGGGCGGTTCGGTTATCGCTCATCGCGGGCTGGATCGCGGGCAACACGCCCAAGCCCGCCGGCGTGTCGCCACGTGACATGAATGACGCGCTCCTCCGCCTGCCGCTCAGCGATGTCGACGAAGCGATCGGCTGGCCCATGCCGTGGTTGGACGCGTATCTGACGCATCCTGTCCCCGGCGGTTTCTGGAAGCGGCTCGACCTGACGAGCCAACTGCCCGAGCTGAAGTTGCCCGCGTTACACGTCGTCGGCTACTACGACTTCTTTTCCCGCGAATCGGTCGACAACTTTGTCATCATGCAAAACCAGGCGCGCGATCCGGAGACGCGTCAACAGCAGCGGTTGGTTCTCGGCCCCTGGGACCACGGAACCATTGGAAAATCGCAAGTCGCGGAGATCGACTTTGGTCCCGCAGCGACGCTCGACGTCGCCGCGATTCAAGTCGACTGGTTCAACCGACATCTAAAACAAGACGCGGAGGCGCGAACGCGGCCGTTTCCGCCCGTGAGCTACTTCTCGATGGGCGACAATACGTGGCGGGAGGCGACGACATGGCCGCCAACCGGCTTCACGCCGACGCCGTTCCATCTGCATTCAGACGGCCAAGCCAACTCGCGCCGCGGCAACGGACGCTTGGCCCGCGAGGCGCCGGCCAGCGCGCAACCGAGCGATACGTTTCGCGCCGACCCGGCGCGGCCGGTTCCCGCCTGTCCCGTCACGGAGCAACGACCGATCAAGGCGGCCATCTGGGGACCGGTCGACCAATCCGCGTTGGAAGATCGCGACGACGTGCTTGGCTACAGCACCCCGCCGCTCGCGGAGCAGCTAACCTTCGCCGGCAATCTCGAAGCGCGATTGTTCGTGAGCGCCGACACGCCAGACGCGGACTGGGTCGTGAAAGTGGTTGACGTTCGACCGGACGGCGCCGCCTTCAACCTCGCGACCGGCATACTCCGCGGCCGGTACCGTCAATCGCTCGCCAAGCCTGAACTCATGATGCCCGGCGAAGTCTACGAGATCTCCGTCGATCTCGGACCCTGCGCGGCGACGCTCGCCGCCGGACATCGCCTCCGCGTCGACATCTGTGGTTCACTTTTTCCGTTGTTCGACCGCAACCCGAACACAGCGGCCGGCATTTTTGGCGCGAAGACAGCGATCGCCACCGAACAGGTGCATCATCGCCCAGGTGCTCTATCGCGAATCATCTTGCCGCTGCGCGATTAGCGGGACATCGAGTTGAATCCAGTGTTTCCGATCGTCTACACTTTGGAAAGGCCAAGCGTCCATGGTGGTGGCAGCGTGACGGGTTGACGACCATAATCAACCCGTCGGGCTTTCGAACCGCGATCGCCCCGGCTAACCCGCCTCGCCGCTAGCGATCCGCCACTTTCAAGGGCAACCGCTGGCTCCCGCCTTTCATCCCACCTGTTTGTTGGTCAAGCCATGAGCATAGCCAAAATGTCCAACGCGTTTCTCCGCGTGGCGGTCATCGCATTCGCCGCCATGGTAGTCGGACCGGTGGCCCGAGCCGCCGAAACGCCGCCTCCACCCGCTCCGACCGATGCCGCCATCGCGGACGCGATCGATCATTTCGTGGATGCCAAGCTGGCGGCGGTCGGCGTATCGGCCGCGCCGCCGGCTGATGATTTCCAGTGGTTGCGTCGAGTCACTTTGGATCTCGCGGGGCGAATTCCCACGGCGGCCGAAGTCCAGGCGTTCGCAGCGGACGAGGATCAGAATAAACGGGTTAAGGCCGTGGATCGCCTGATGTCCTCGCCGGCGTTTGGCCGTCAGCAAGTCGATCACTTCGATTACCTCTTGATGGCCGGGACGGGCGGAAGTCTGCGCAGCTACCTTACGCAGGCTTTTCAGGAGAATCGTTCGTGGGATCGCGTCTTCCGCGAACTGATGCTCGGCCGTGAAGACGATCCCGAACAGAAAGGCGCGATCCAATTCATTTCGCGTCGTGCCAAGGACCTCGACAAACTCACCAACGACGTGAGCGTGCTGTTTTTCGGCGTGAACGTCAGTTGCGCTCAATGCCACGACCACCCGTTGGTCGACGATTGGAAGCAAGAGCATTTCTACGGCATGAAGTCGTTTTTCGCTCGGACGTTCGATCACGGCGATTTGGTGGCCGAACGCGATTATGGGAGCTTGAGCTACAAGACGAAGGCGGGCGAGAACCGCGATGCCCGCCTCATGTTCCTTGATGGCCAAAAGGTCGATGAACCGGCCGCGATGGAACCGACGGAAGAACAGAAAAAAGAGGAGAAAAAGCGGCTGGAAGACTTGAAGAAGGACAAGAAGCCCGCGCCCGCTCCGGCTTTTAGCCGCCGTGCCGCCTTGGTCGAGACCGCCTTAAAGCAAGGTGGAACCGGGTTCTTCGCCCGCGCGATCGTGAATCAACTGTGGGCCCGCTTTTATGGCCGCGGTCTTGTTTCGCCCGTCGACCAAATGCATTCGGCGAATCCCGCCAGCCACCCGGAACTGCTCGATTGGCTCGCCCAGGATTTTACGCGGAACGGCTACGACGTCCGGCGACTCACGCGGGGCATGGTGTTGAGTCGCACTTACGCCCGAAGCAGCCATTGGTCTTCCAACGAACGGCCCGATCCGGCGTTGTTCGCCGTCGCCATCCTGCGGCCGCTCACCCCGCAGCAATACGCGATGACGCTGCGT
>JBJTOW010000495.1:0-7113 GCA_046074805.1 Planctomycetota bacterium
TAGGCCAGATTCTCGCCACTCGCGATGGCGGCCAGACTTGGAAACGCGCCCAAGGCCGCGGCCGAGTCGCCTTGTTGGGGCTGTTCAGCGACGAATCGCGTCTTCCGCTGGAATTGTTCGCTCAGACCGCCGGAAACGACGGATATCTTGCGGTCGCCGAGTTGCTCTTTCACCGCGATCCGACATCGGCAAGCGGCTCGCCCCAAGCAATAGCTAACCTGCCTGCCAACCTGTCTGCCAACGCGACCACCAACGAACCTGCCAACGCGACCGCGAATGCCACCGCCAACGTCACCGCCAACGCGACCGCGACAGTTCGGGCGGCGAATTGGCTTGGACACACGGGGCGCCATTCACTTTCGGCGCGGGTTCATGCCGCGTTGTTGGAGGTCGGGGCGTCGGGCGGTGGCGTTTTGGAGCGGTTCCCGGTCGAGGACCGGGGTCTGGAACCAACGGCGGAACAACTGGTTGCCGCTTGGAATGAACGCTACGAGGGACGGGGTTTCGAGCGACTTGTCGAGCAGTTGACAACCAAGTTGCGGACCTGGCGCCCCGAGGTGGTCGTAACCGAGGACACGGTTGGCGACGGCGCCGATGCTTTAACCGGGATCACTCGCCAAGCGGTGCTGGCCGCTGTCCAACGCGCAGCCGATCCAAGGGCGTTATCCGCGTCCGCGAAGGAGTGTGGACTGTCGGTTTGGCAAGTGAAAAAGGTCTACGGACAAGTCGCTACCAATGACCGAGGTGGAGTCGCCTTGAACTCGATGCAACTCGCCCCACGACTCGCGCGACCCCTGGGCGATGTCGCCGCGCGAGGCCGCTGGCAGTTGGAAATGGCTCCGCGTCCTCCGCCGCCATCACTCTCCTTCCGCTTGATCCTCAACGTCGACGGGCTTACCCCTTCCCGCCGCGACATCATGGACGGTATCGCTTTGCCTGCGGGATCAGATGGGCGCCGCGAACTTTCGCCCAACGCGACCCGAGCCGATGTCACCGATCTGGCCCGAATCGCTCAACGCCAGCGGACTTTGCAAAAATTGCTGCTTCGCAACGATGTGGGCGGCGCGTGGCTCGCCCAACTCGACACGCTCGCCCAAGGCACCGGCAACCAGAGCGCCGGCGAACTGTACTGGCAACTCGGGCAACGCATGCACGAGGCGGGGCGGTCGACGATCGCATTCGAAACCTGGGCTCTCCTCGCCACGCGACTGCCCCACCACGAGCTTGCTGACGCCGCTCACGTGCGTTTGCTCGAACAACTCGCCAGCGGCGAGCAGCGCCATCGCGGCGAACTTGCCGCCCGCGAACGACTGACACAAGCCGCTCCCGCCGCCGTGGTCGCCATCGCCTCCGCCTCAGACATAGAACCACGTGGCGGGCTGATCGGAGCCGGACAACTCAACGCCGGGCAGCTTAACGCTGGGCAACTCGGTGGTGGGCAACTCAACGCAGGCCAACTCAACGCCGAGCCCAGCACTTCGAACCAACGCTTGGAAGCCGCTGATCGAGCGACCGGACGCGGCGCGCGAGCGGCGACTCCCCGAGTCGTTGTGCCGGCCACCTTTGAAACCCAAGGCCGAACGCTCGACGATACCCGTGTGCCCGG
The DNA here is from genome assembly GCA_046074805.1 of Planctomycetota bacterium. Taxonomy (GTDB): domain Bacteria; phylum Planctomycetota; class Planctomycetia; order Pirellulales; family Pirellulaceae; genus CAIXSC01. Next base: position 1,607 of record JBJTOW010000495.1, read on the forward strand.
CGAAAAATTCGCAAAAACCTTGGAACAGACTCGGCCAGCGTTGTTCGCGGATCCGGCGATGCGATTGGTCTGGCTGGCCGCGTTGCGGGCCGGTGGCCGACGCGCGGATATTGAAACCCTGTTGCGAACCGCCGCTCGTCCGCAATGGCCGGAGCCGGCCGCTCAGGCTTTGGCGGACGAGTGGTGGCTGTTGCAAGCGGACGACCGTCCGGGCGGCAAACCTCCGAGACCCACCGTCGACTGCCCGCTCGCCGTCGCGCGGCCACGACTCGATGGACGGCTGGATGACGCCCTGTGGGCGACAGCCGCTGTCTGTCCTCTTCAACCCAGTCCCTCCATGCTGGCGGTTAACGCAGGCTCCGCGACGGCGCGAATCGCGCGGGATCGAGAATTCCTCTACCTTTCGGCCACGTGCCAGCGTCTTCCAAATCCATCGCATGCGACAACCGCGGACACGGGGCCTCGGACCCGTGACGCCATGTTGGAAGGCCGGGACCGAGTCGAGTTTCTGATCGACGTCGATCGCGACTATCGCACCGCTTTCCGCCTGATGTGCGATGAACGCGGCTGGACCTTCGAGTCGGCGGCGGAAGACGCCTCGTGGAACCCAACGTGGTACGTCGCCGCCGCTCGCGACGACGACACTTGGACGATCGAAGCGGCGATTTCCTGGGACGAACTGACCCGATCACCGCCTGTTCCGGGAACCGTGTGGGCACTCGGCGTCCAGAGGATCGCGCCGGGCCATGGCGCCCAGTCTTGGCCCGGCGCTCCCGTCTCTACCCGTTCTGTTACGTTGCCCTCTCAAGCATTCCGACGCACTCAAACCGAGTCGTCCCCTGCCGCCTTCGGTTGGATTCGGTTCGAATAGCCGGATCGGTGATCGAAGAGAGGCAGAACATGCTGTTGATCGGAACTGATGAAGCCGGCTACGGACCGAATCTGGGTCCGCTCGTGATCGCCGCGACCGCTTGGCGTATTCCGATCGAACTGCCAATAACGACCGGGCCGAATTTGGCCCGTGGTGCTGTCGAGGACTTGGCAAACCATCCGGGTGCCGACCTCTACGCTCGACTGCGGTCCGTTGTGAGCCCCGAATCTAACGGGCGGAGCGAAAAACCGCCGCGGCTACCGGTGGCGGACTCGAAGCGGATTCATGCCACGCGCGATGGGCTGGGCGGCCTGGAACGTGGCGTCTTGGCGTTCGCCTCGTGTTCGGCCGAGTCATGGCGGGATCTTTGGCCGTGGTTCGCTCCCAGCAGCCTGCCGCCATGGGAATGTGGACCTTTCTACCACGACTACAACATCCCGGCCCCGTGTTGCGTAGCCGCCTATGATGTCGCCGATTGGAGCCAGCGGGTGGCGGCGGCGCTGGACACGACGGGCACTCGCTGTTTGGCGTTGCGGGCGGTGACGTTGTTTCCTGGCGAATTCAACCAGAGGCTTGACGAGTACGGTGGCAAGGCCGACGTTCTCTCCGCAGCGACGCTCGGACTGGTCCGCGAACTACTCGATGAATTCCAAGCGGGCGAGCCGACTGTGGTGCTCTGCGACAAACACGGCGGTCGGGGAAAATATCTCGATCTGCTCCACGGGGTTTGGCCCGAGCCATGGATCGAGGCGCGGGAGGAGTCGCTGACGACCAGCCGCTACCGGTGGGGCCAGTCGGTGGACCGTGTCGAGATCGAATTCCGAGCGCGGGGCGAAGCGGCGTTTCCCTGCGCCCTGGCTTCGATGACCGCGAAATACCTGCGGGAACTCGCCATGGAGGCGTTCAACGAGTTTTGGCTCCGCCGGGTGCCGGGGCTCCGCCCGACCGCCGGCTACCCGCAAGACGCGAAACGCTTTCGCGAGTCGGTCGCACCGCTGCTTAAAAAGCTAGCGATACCCGAACGGGACTTCTGGCGAAACAAATGAGGCGAGGCCCGAGTCTTTGTACGACGGACTTCCAAGTCCGTCGCAACATCGGCCGCGCGAAGGCCCCCCCCTTTCCGAGTGCTCTCCCCGGTGAACGGCTCGGACCGAGCATGCGGAGGCCCACCTCCAGGGACAGCCGGTTTCCAGTCGTTCGCTGCCCGACTATGGTACGACAGAACCCAGGACCACCGGCGGCTGCCGAAGGCCGTCCGCCGTGATCGATCGATCACGGCGTGTTTTCGGGAAGGTGGGCCTTGGGAGCGTGGGGTGGGCGATGGTGTCGGTTGAAGCTGTGGGCAATACGTTTGGGGTGGCGGGAAGTGGCGTGGCGTTCGCCGATCCCCCGCTGCCGCTGCTCGTGACGGGCGTCGCCGGAGTTGCCGGTTACAACGCGTTTCGCTACTTCGAGTCGCGGTTTCCCGGCCGAGTGATCGGAACCCGTCGAGTCGAGAACTGGCGGCTATGCGGCCCTGGAATCGCCGCCTGCGACATTCATGACCGCGATGGCATGCGCCGACTGTTCGACCGACATCAATTCGCTTCGGTTCTGCACGCCGAGGGAACGTGCAAACTGAAGTCATGCGAACTCGACCCGACCATGGCTTGGCGAGTCAACGTCGAGGGTGTTGAAAACTTGCTGTCGCAGTTGGCCTCGGAAACGCGTCTGGTCCATCTATCCGTCGATTTGGTGTTTTCCGGCCGTGGCGAAGGCGGCCATCGCGAGGACGATCCCACCGATCCGGTGACGGTTTACGGGCATACGATGGCGGTCGCCGAGCGGTTGTTGTTGGAACGGCGACCATCCGCTTGCGTCCTGCGAATCTCTTTGCCGATGGGCGTTAGCTTTAATGGCCACGCTGGCGCCATCGATTGGATCCAATCCCGTTTTCAGAAGCAAAAGCCGGCGACGCTGTACTACGACGAAGTCCGGACTCCCACGTACACTGATTGCCTGAATCGAGTCTTTCACGCACTTTTATCGAGCCGCTTGTCGGGGCTTTACCATGCGGGCGGACCGCGACGCCTGAGCCTGTATGAAATTGCCCAGGTCGTGAATCGTGTGGGCGGCTACGACCCGGATCATCTCCTGGGATGCTTACGCCATCAAGCGGGACCGATTCCGCCGCGGGCGGGCAATGTGTCGCTCGATTCTTCTCGACTGGCCACCGCACTCGGCTTCCTCCCCTTCGATCCTTGGCCGTTCAACGAGGACGCCGTGCCAACGCATCGTGATTGGCATCGGGAACGGCCGTCCGGCGAGGAATACTCGCCCCGCAGACTGGCCGAAATGCTGTATCGCAATCCACGAGCGGAACGGTACTCGCCGCAATAACCCCGTACGACGGACTTCGCAACCCGTCGCCACTCCTCGTACGACGGACTTCCAGTCCGTCGCGGCGTAGCGAGCGATTCACGGGAGCCGGAGGCTCCCGCCACGGTGGCGGGAGCGTCCCGCTCCCGAAGCGCGATTCTTGAAGTTGCACAGTTCCGCGTTGTTTTTATGGCCGAAGGCCATTTTCACCACAGCCTGAGAGCAACGCCACAGGAACTTTGCCGAAAGCCATGTTCACGACGTCCTGCCGTCCGCGATGAAGCCGCAATTCCTGTATTCCCACTCGCTTTCTTGTCGACCTCGGGCTTCTCTGGCAGAATCCGGGGTTTATCGGTGATAAACGTGGCACATTCGACGACATGCGCGGCTGGCCTTGTCCCGGGGTGCCATGGTGCGGCTCTATCGATGTAACCGGGGTGACTTCTGTCCAGCGATCCTTCGAAATTCGATCTGCATGCGACCGTCCCAAACGTGTCGCACTCTCCACTCGAGCCTTTCGATCCGAAGCTAACTGCTTCCGACAGTCCCACTCCCGAGGCGTCCGCTTCGTCGCGACCGTTGGCCGATGACCGCCAACCTGTGGTCACGCAAGACAGTCAGCGACCTTCGTCGCCGCAACTGGATCAGCTGATTCCGTTTCCCCCCGGGACTTGTCTGGATGGCAAGTACGTGATCGAAGGAGAGCTGGGGCGGGGCGGGTTTGGAATTGTGTTGTTGGCTCGCGAGATCGGGCTGGACAATCGCGAGGTGGCGTTGAAGCTGCCGCGGCCCGACCTCGAATGGAAAGCGGACCAAATCGCGAGATTCCGTGACGAGGCGCGCAAGGTCGCGCGACTCAACGAACGGGGTATTCCCACCATCTATCAGATTTTGGATGTGACGGTCCGAGATAGGCCGACGGTCTGCGTCGTGCAGAAGTACATTCCCGGCACAAGTCTTTCGCGATGGTGGAAGACGCGACAGGGAATGCCGGACGCCTACGATCAACTGGCCGAAATCGTGGCGGACATCGCGGTGATCCTCGCCCGCCCACATGCGAAAAGCCTGTTTCACCGCGATCTCAAGCCCGACAACATTTTAGTGGATTTGGAAGACAACCCCTACGTGCTCGACTTCGGACTCGCGTTGCACGTGAACGAACGGAAGCAGGAAGCGGGGATGCTTTCCGGGACGGTTCCGTTCATGGCGCCCGAACAGGCGCGGGGCGAAACGCAGAAGATCGACGCCCGAACCGACATCTGGGCGCTCGGCGTAAGCCTGTATCAGTTGCTCACCGGACGCTTGCCGTTCGAGGGAAGTCAGCCACAACAGGTTTTTGAAGCGATCAAAGAGGCCGATCCCCAGCCGCCACGCCAACTCCGACCGGAGATACCGGTGGAACTGGAGCGGATCACCCTGCGGTGCCTCGAAAAACTTAAGGCGGATCGTTACACCTCGACGCGTGACCTCGAACGCGACCTGCGGACTTGGCGCGAAGCGCCCGCGCAACAGCGTTCCAGTAAATCGCTTGGCGCCGCGAACGCAACCGGCCGGAACCGTCAGCCGTCCGAAGACCGCGTGGCGAGCGGCGTGGACGGCGCAGGTGACTCGGACGCCAGCGGCCCTTACGGGATCCGGACCGATCGTGGCAACACGCTGTTGGACCGGGGACAGCCCACGCGGCCGGGATCGGAAGCTGGCTCCAACCGGGGCTCGGCGTCACCGAATCAGCTTGCGGCCGCCAACGCGTCGGGCGGTTCGTCGGGTGCCGGTGGCTCGGCTGTTGGCTCGTCGGCTGTTGGCTCGTCGGCTTCCCGGGGTTCATCGACCGGGTCTGAATCGTCCGTGCCGTTACCCGTGGCGCCCCAAGTCGTACCGAAAGGCCTGCGTTCCTTCGACGGCCGCGACGCCGATTTCTTCCTCGAGTTGCTGCCCGGCGTGCGGGAACGCAATTTGTTGCCGCCATCGATCAACTTTTGGAAAGAACGTATCGAAACGGACGATCCAGCGCAGTCGCCCGCCGTGGGATTGGTTTCCGGTCCTAGCGGGTGTGGCAAGTCGTCGTTGATGAAGGCAGGCATTCTGCCGCGATTGAAGGCGTCCGTGGCGGCCGTGTATCTGGAAGCGACGCCGGGTGACACCGAGTCCCGACTGCTGTCGGCGTTACGGCATCGCTGCAAATCGATCCCGGCCGGTCTCGGTTTGGTGGAAGTCATGGAGGGCCTCGCGAATGGCCAATGGCTGCCACCCGGCGAAAAAGTGTTGATCGTCCTGGACC
>JBJTOW010000496.1:0-2956 GCA_046074805.1 Planctomycetota bacterium
CACTAGCTTTGAACTTGGTCGCAAACGTCCTCGCCGCGTCAATCCATTCCACCCACCACCCGCCACCCACCACCCTCCGACAACTGACAACTGACAACTGACAACTGACAACCAAGATCTTCCTACTTTCTTCCGACCGTAACGGTGAAGGGGAAGTTTTCGAACGGGACCTGCAAGGCGGTGACCGTGTAGCGATAGTCGCCCGCGGGAGCGGACGGGATGTCGAGCTGGATGGTTTCGATGCCCTCGCGAACGTGCTTGCTCCCGTCAGGTCCCACCACCTCAATCCGCAACTTGGCTCCCTGGTTTTCGAACGCGAGCACGAATTTCAGGGCGCCGACGGCGGCGTTCTTGTAGGTGGAACTGGCGGTGGGAGCGCCGGCGGAAGCGCTGAGCAAATTTTGTTTAGCCGACGAGAATCCGCCCTGCAGCATGGTTTCGGCGACTTCGGTTTGCACACGCGCGGTGACTGTGGCGAAAACCAAATACTTCAGGAGCTCGAGTTCGGTGCGCGAGTTTTGTTTCTCGTTGTGGAACGAGGTGAAGACAATCGAGCCGCGGCCGACTGGAATACGGACAAGCAATGGCGAGTCGACGCGTGATCCTTGCGCGGCGTAGGTTCCACGGAGGAACGTTTTCACTTCGCGTCCTCGAAACGCGGCGGGGTACCAATTCGGCAAGTCGAACTTCAAGTGGATGTCCGGTCCGATCACCTCTCGGAGCCCGTCGTCGACGACCTGCGCGGTCATCTCCTGCGCGTCGCCGGGCTTCAGTTTTTCCTGGTCGATCAATTCGGGAAAGGCGAGCATCAACAGTTGCATCCGCCAGTCCGAGGCGTATAGCGTGCCGCCCTCCTCGACGTAGGTCCGCAACGCGCGGCGAAACGCATCGAACCCCTCGCCGCTCGCCGTTTTCCATGTATCCGGCGTTTCCCCGCACGTCGCGAAAACGACATCGTACTTGCGAAGCTCGTCGATCTTGTCGAAGTCCTCGACCCGCAGCATGTCGTAGCGGTAGCCATCCCCTAGATCGTTGAGCAGTCGGCCCATGTCGTCGTACTTGTGCGGCGTCACCGCCAGTCGCAACCGTTTGGCAACCGAAGGAGCGGCCACGGGCGCAGCGGATTCCACGAGCGTTGATCCCGCAGGTGTTTTGGGCGAAAGACGGGCGAGCACCGCATCGACCGCGAACACGGCCAAGAGCACACCGCCCAAGAACAACGCCAACGCGATATCGATCAACCAACCGACAACGCCGTGTCCTGAGCTGGCCTGTCCCGAACCGGCCTGCGCTGAACCCATTTGACCTGGGCCAAGATGTCCAGCGAATTGTCCGGCAGCAACGGCTGCTCCTGGCGGGAAGTTCGGCGTGGACGCGAACGCGGGCGGCCGGACCGGCCCTGAAGGAACCGGCGGACGCGGCGGGGTGGGCACGCCCGTGGAATGCGTTGGTGTGCCGGGCGGCGAGGTTGGCGTACCGAGTGGCGGAATTGGAGGGCCGGGCGGCGGAGCTGCCGAGGGGGAAGTGGGTGGCATCGACCCAGTTGGAATCGATCCAGGTGGCTTCGGTGGGCCGGCCGAAGGCGCGCTCGGCGAAGATGGCGGTGGAGGGCGAGAGCCCGAGGGCGACGGGGGAGGCGGAGGACGGTTCATGTCAGGCCTCGCGACGGAGGGCACCGCTGGCAAGCAAAACAGCGTTACGGAACAAACCTCTATCCGCGTCGCACGGTCGCTCGTCGACAGATTCGCCCACGATCCAGGTCCGGCGTTCACGCCCGGTAGAGGATCACGGGTTTTTTCGCGTTGAGTTCCCGCACGGAGGCGGATGCTTTACGATGACAAAATACCTTCTGGGAGCCTGTCCCCGCTATGACACTTGCGCGTTTGGTTTACTACAGCGGCATTTTCAGCGGCTGGGCCGCGTTTTTCGGTTGGCTCGCCGGCGAGCTCTTCGTGCTGCGGGGCGACGCTTCCCGTGGCGGTTGGCTCGGAATCGCCGTGGTTGGGGCCATTGTCGGCGCCGCGATCGGGGCGGGGTTAACGGCGGCGTCGGCGATGAGCGAAGGTGGCTTCGCTCGGCTTGTCGGACGCATGGCGTTAGGGGCGGTCGGAGGCGGAATAGGTGGATTCGTGGGGATGCTGATCGGCAACGCCGCGTATGCCGGGATCGGACTTCCGCGATTCATCGGCTTCATGATCTTGGGCTTGGCGGTGGGAGTTGTCGATGGATTGGCCGATCGCTCCTGGCGCCGTGTTCGCAACGGAGTGATCGGCGGCCTTGTGGGCGGCCTCGTTGGCGGCGCGCTCTTCAACCCGCTTGTCTTTCTCCTCGCTTCGGATTCAGGAATCGCCAGTCGCGCTGCGGCGTTCGTGATTCTAGGGCTCTGTCTAGGCGCGTTGATCGGTCTGACGCAGGTTGTGCTCCGCGAAGCTTGGCTTACGGTATTGGATGGCTACCGGACGGGGCGACAACTGATCATTAGCCGGCCGGTAACAGTACTTGGCCGCGGTGACCACCTACCACTGCCGTTCCTGGGAACATCCAACCAGGAACTGGAAGTGGAACACTGCCGCATCACACGTCAGGCCAACGGTGCGTTCCTGCTCGAAGATTTGCAGTCCCGGCTCGGCGTGTTCGTCAACCAGCAACGCGTGGCCGGATCGCGGATCCTGGCGAACGGCGACGTGATCAAGCTAGGTCCGAACCACGTGCGCTTCCAAGAGTCGCGACGCCGTGTCGGCGCCGGGGCGATGGCGACGAACACAACGGCGGGGCCCGTAGCGGCAGGGCGAATCACACCTCCTCCACCTCCCCCGCCTCCTCCACGCCGTCCAGCCTCCGGATAGCCGACCGGCGGATCGGGCCCTGGTCGAGGAACCGGGAGCTGGAAGCTCCCGCCACGTGACGGGAGCCTCTGGCTCCCGCTGCCCGAGTTTGACGCTGCACACGCTGCCGT
>JBJTOW010000497.1:0-3681 GCA_046074805.1 Planctomycetota bacterium
CTCCAGCGGGAACTGCCGCAATTGCGGCTCGGCCTCGGCCAAGAAACGATCACCGGCCGCGAAAGGTTGATCGGCAGTCTGCAACGCCGGGCGAGCATCCAGGTGTTGGCCGAGGACGCGATGCTGGTCGCGGGCGTGGAAGCGGGAGATCGCCGCACGATCGCCGTCGCGCCGCAGGAAATCGTGCCGGTATCGAAGGCGATCGCGCTCGGCCTGGAAGTCGTCTGCGTGGCCCGCTCCGGTCAGCCGGCCGCCGGCGCGGCGCCGCGGATCGGCGTCTACCGTTCGCCTGTCGAACAAATCCAGGTGATCGAACAGATCACAGGGCGACGCCGGGAGTTGGAAGTATTCGCCACGGGCGGAGATACAGTACGACTGCCCGACCGGACCACTCCAGCAGGGAAAGAATTGGCCGAACCAGTAGCTCCGACGACGCCGTCCAATTCGCCCCAGTAAGTCGCCCCAGTAAAGTCGCCCCAGTGAAGTCGCCAGCTCTTGGAGATTTTTCAAAACTAGAACTGAGAGCGGGCGCAGCGTGGCCTGAAATTCGAGCGGCCGGCGTGGCAATGGAAGCGAAGAGTTGATCGAGAAGTAGTCCAATCAGCCGCTGCCAGCGAGTCGCGGCGGGGCAATCGCGAAAGTCGTACGATGGCGCCTTCGGAACATAGCGGCAGTCCGCTCGTGCTGGTGGTCGAATCCGGCGCGGGACTGGCCGACGAGGTCGAAAGCGGCTTGCGGCGTTTGGCCGGCAACCGGTTTCGCTGCCGCGCGACACGCGAGTTCCACAGCGCGGTCGAGCTCGCTCGGCAATTGCAGCCGGATGGCTGTGTGCTCGAACTGACCGACGATTTGCCGCGATTGCGGTCGCTCGCGGCCGAACTGCAAGCGGTTGCGCCGCGAATGAAGCTGGTCGCCGCCTTTCGCGTCGAGGACTTTCCGCCGGAGACTTCGGAGAGCGCCTTGATGATCCAGGCGATCCGCGCCGGGATACAGGATTTCCTCCGGCGACCGATCGCCTTGCAGGACTTGGCTGAACTTTTCGAGCGGATCGCGCGTCAGCGAGTGGCGGCCGCCGCGACGCTCGGCGCGCTCGTCTCGTTCGTCAGCAACAAAGGCGGCGTCGGCAAATCGACGATGGCGGTCAACGCGGCGGTAGGCGTGGCGTTGCGTCGGCCGGAACGGGTGCTCCTGGTTGACTGCTCGCTGCAAATGGGCGTATGCGCCACGCTGCTCGATTTGCGTCCCGCCGCGAATCTGCACGACGCGCTCCGCCAACGCGATCGGCTGGACGAAACCTTGTTGCGGCAACTCGCCGCGCCACACGAAAGCGGTCTCGATCTGCTCGCGGCCCCCGCCACCGCCGCCCAAGCGGCCGAAATCGACGCCGCGTTCATCTCCCAATTGTTGACCCTCGCCCGCCGCGCCTACGACATTGTGATCGTCGACACCTTTCCGCTGCTCGACGGCATCGTGATGGCGGCCCTTGATCTCAGCACCCGCGCTTACGTCGTCTTGGAAAACGTGGTGCCGACGTTGATCGGCGGAGCCGCGTTCATCCAACTCCTGCGGCAACTCGGCTTCGGTCCCGATGTCATCCGCGTCGTGCTGAACCAATACACCACGTCCGCCGGCAACCCCTCGCTAGCCGACACCGAGCGGCGTTTGGAATTGCCCGTCGACTTTGTCGTGCCGACTCACCGCAAAATCCAGTCGGCCGCGAACCTCGGCCGGCCGTTCATTCTCTCCGCCAGCCGCTGGTGGCAACCCGGCAAAGGCATGTTGCCGCTGGTGAACGACATCGATGACCTACGCGCAGCGGGCGATCGCAGCGCGGTGGCGTTGCCTTCGTTGTCGAAAGAATCGACGCCAACGCGATCTTCCGCATCGCAGCCTGCCATGCCAGCCACATCCGCGCGGGATGCCGTCACACGGGTTCCCGCCACGCGCGATGCCGCAACAGGTGATGGCGCAACAAGTGATGGCGCAACACGAGCGCCGACCGAGATCGATTACGGGGAGGACGGCTAGCCGTGGCGACGACTCCACCTTCCGACGATCCTCGCGCGCTGTTGTCCCGGAGCCATTATCAGCTGCCGTCGGGCCGACTGCGCGAGTCGCCGGAATCGCGCGACGCCGATAGTCCGCGGACCGCCGCCGCCGCGACGCTCAAGCCCGCGACTCGAGACGCGGCCGACTACGAATCGGTCAAAGGCGCGCTGCACGAACGCCTGCTCAATGAACTCGACGGACGCAATCTGCTCGGCGCGAGCGAAGAGACATTGTCAGCGGCCGTGCGCGATTTTGTCACGCGCGTGTTGGCCGAAGGCGAAGTCGCGCTCAACGAGGCCGAACGTGGGCGGATCGGCGACGATCTGCTCGAAGAAACGCTCGGTGTCGGGACGCTCGCCACGCTCATGCTCGATCCGGCTGTCAGCGACATCCTGGTGAATCGGTTCGACAAGGTGTACGTCGAGCGGTTTGGGCGGCTCGAGAAAACGGCTGTGCGGTTCCGCGACACTGAACACTTGGTGCGAATCATTCAGCGGATCGCGGCCCGTGTGGGGCGGCGTATCGACGAGTCATCGCCGATGGTCGATGCGCGTCTGGCGGACGGCAGCCGCGTCAACGCCACGCTACCGCCTGTGTCGCTCGATGGTCCCACGCTTTCGATCCGCCGTTTTGGCAAGCGGCGGTTGCGGCGGGACGAACTGTTGCGGCTCGGCATGTTCTCGCCGGAAATCATGGCGTTTTTGGACTGCATCGTCCGCGCCCGAAAAAACGTGCTCGTTTCCGGCGGCACGGGCGCCGGCAAATCAACGTTCCTTGGGGCGATCGCCGAAGCGATTCCACCGGGCGAGCGTATCGTGACAATCGAAGACGCGGCCGAACTGATCCTGGACCAGGAGCATGTGGTGCGCATGGAGACCCGGCCGGCGAACGCGGAAGGCCATGGCCGGATCGCGGCCCGCGAACTGGTGATCAACGCGCTGCGGATGCGTCCCGACCGGATCATCGTCGGCGAAGTTCGCAGCGGCGAGGCGATCGACATGTTGCAGGCGATGAACACGGGCCATGACGGCGGCCTGACTACGATTCACGCCAACAGTCCCCGCGACGCGCTCGCGCGGTTGGAAACGATGGTGCTCATGGCGGGGATGGAATTGCCGTCGCGCGCGATTCGCGAACAAATCGGTTCCGCCTTGCATTTCGTCGTGCACGTGCGGCGGTTCGAGGACGGCGTGCGGCGTGTCGACAGTATCGCTGAACTGAGCGGCATCGAAGGGCTGACCATTCAGTTGCAGGATATCTTCCGCTTCGAACGGCAGGGACGGCGAGGGCGGTTGATCGAAGGGCGGTTCGTCGCGACTGGCGTTGTGCCACGGGTAGTCGGGGAATTGCGGGAACGCGGCGTCGACGTGCCGATGTCGTGGTTCCAGCGAAACGGGGAGCCCGCACGTGCCTGACTGGCGATGGATCGCGGGTCCCGTGTTGGTCGGCGGTCTCGGGCTGGTGATCGCTTGGCTGCTGCGCTTGGCGCGGACGCGGCGGATCGCCCGGGACCGGCTGCTGCCGCCTGTGAAAACGCCATCGCGCCGCGAGTCCGGCCGTTCGCGCCGCGGTTCCACTGGCTGCCTTGGCTGGTCGGCGGCACGGCCGGCTTGGCTGGTTGGCTGTTCGCTC
>JBJTOW010000498.1:0-2737 GCA_046074805.1 Planctomycetota bacterium
CCAACGATGTTTCGTCGAGCATTTATGACCTCCGGCGTCACTTTGGCAGCGAGCAGCCTGTTGCTCTCCGAGAGTCGCGGCGAAGCCCCTGCCGTGCGGAAGCTCGCCTTCGTGGCAGGCGTCTCAGAGTATCGGAAGCACGGCTTATCCGATCTGAAATACGCCGAGAATGACGCTCTGGACTTGGCGGCTGAACTCAGGAAGCATGGCTTCGATGTACTGACCGTTGTTGGCGAGGAAGCGACGCTGGGGAAGCTGACGAAAGATCTAAGCAAGTTCTTCAATGACACGAAGAAGCTGAGCAAGGAGGACGTGGTGCTGTGGCGCTGTCTGGGCATGGCCGTCAAGCGCTCCAGGGGATCGTGGAGCATCCATTTTTCTGTCCGTGCGACGCGCGATATGACCAAACGGACACGCTGCTGTCGCTCAACTGGGTGATGGACCGAATCAAAGAGGACAGCGCTAGCAGCCAGAACTTGCTGTTAGTGGACGCGTGCCGGGACAATCCCGCGCGGGGCGGCAAGGGCGTGGATGGCAGCACCGTGACGAAACTGCCGAACAAGTTGAGCGTCCTTTTCAGTTCATCGGCTGGCACGCAGTCGTACGAGTCCGACATATTCCGCCACGGTCTGTTCACGCATTTCGTGCTGGATGGCTTGCAGGGCAAAGCAGCGGACACGGACGGCGAGGTGACTTGGCTGAGTCTGTCGAACTATGTGATGAAGCAAGTGCGGAAGGAAGCCCCGAAGTTAGTCAAGCGCGACCAGTTACCGAACCTTCTGGGCAATCTCGACCGTCAACCGGTTCTCGCGTATGTGAATCGGCCCGTCCCCTTTCCGCCGCCTCGTCCGCTGGTGTCCGGCATGGTGATAGAGAACAGCATCCGCACGAAGTTGGTGTTGATCCCAGCCGGCGAGTTTCAGATGGGTTCAACGGAATCGGACACTGCGGCCGATGCGGACGAGCGTCCCCAGCACCGAGTTCGATTGAGCAAGTCTTACTACCTTGGTAAGTACGAGGTGACGCAGCGGGAATGGAAGGCGGTGATGGGGACGGAACCGTGGAAGGATGAGGTATTCGTTCGCGAAGGTGACGACTACCCTGCGGTGTACATCAGCCATGGCGATGCGGAGGAATTTTGCCGTCGTCTGTCGGCGTTTGCGGCGGAGAGGGCGGCGGGTCGCGTTTATCGCTTGCCGACGGAAGCGGAATGGGAGTACGGCTGCCGCGGCGGGAACAAAAAGCCGACGAAGTATCACTTTGGTGACTCGGAAGCCGATCTTGGCAAATACGCGTGGTACCACGAGAACACAGATGACCTTGGCGCTCACCAAGTGGGTCAGAAGTTGGGGAATGGCTTCGGCCTGCATGACATGCACGGCAATGTGTGGGAGTGGTGCAGCGACCGGTATGCGTCGGATTACTACGGTACGTCCGCCGCGAGCGGTTCCGACCCGACGGGTCCCTTGCGGGATCCCTCGGGGGTCTCGTACCGGGTGCACCGCGGCGGCAGTTGGGGCATCGATGCGGCGTCTTGCCGGACGGCGCACCGCCTCAGGGGCGACCCGACGTACCGCTGGTACAGCATCGGTTTCCGGCTGGCACTGAGTTTTGATTGAGTCCGAGCCAAGTCAGGTCTAGCCTAAAAGAAGTAGCGGAGCCTATACGCGTAGGCCCGCAGGGAGTGGAATAGCGGAGCCCGCGAGCGTCCGGTCGCATAGCGGGAGCGTCCCGCTTCCATTTCCCACTCTCGCGTCCCACGGCGGCGGCGAGACACGGGAGTCGGAGACTCCCGTCACGACGACTAGCGGCGCCAGGCCCCCGGCGTCAACTCTGACAAGCGGCACGGCGCAAGCCGCCCGGTTTTGGGCGATCCGGGTTCATTTCGCTTGCGGCGTTGCATGTCGAGCGGCTCGGTGCCGAGTCTTTCGGTACGTCACCGGGCGGCTTGCGCCGCTCCGCTAGTTGTGGTTGGTTTGCGGCGCTCACAAGCGGCGCCACTTCTTACAAGCGGAGCGGCGCAAGCCGCCCGGTCCCCCAGGACTTGTAAAGATGTTGATCCTCGTCGAACCCACGGAAGTACGGCCAGAACCCTTGGCGAACCGCCAGTGCGACCAGGGATGCTCATATCCGCCGATTTAACAAACTCTTGGAAACGTCGATTCACGGCGACGTAGCACAACGCCCGCTCGCGCTTCGAGAGTTTTCCGGGGAGTTCCGGCAAGGCGATATCGTACCGATCGCGAATTCGCGTCAACGTGTCGAAGCGACGAGCGAAGATCGCGGGAGCGACGGACTGGAAGTCCGTCGTACAAAGAAGCGATGGACTGGAAGTCCGTCGTGCGACCGCAACGGGCTCGCGAGCGGTAAAATATGCCGCTCTGGGAAAGCTAACCGCCAACGACCAACCCACCTCGTTGCGCGTCAAGTCGTCCTTGATATCCAGACTTCCCCAGCGACCGTGCTACGACCTATGACAACTGACAACTGACAACTGACAACCGACAACTGACAACCGCCCCCACGCTCCCATCTCTACCCATGAACACTTCCCCAAATCGCGACTTGTTTACACTCAATACACATCATGTTATATCGTTAAACATATTATAATCATTACACATCATATGACACCCTTACAATTAGTCATTGCATTGTGCATCATAGTTTATCATTTCACTCATAATTATCATTATACATCATCTTATAACATGTCTGTATTTTATGATTTTATACA
>JBJTOW010000499.1:0-7004 GCA_046074805.1 Planctomycetota bacterium
CTCCCGGCCACCCCGCTCGTTTTTTTTCTTAGATCGTGTTCTGTCGCGTCGTTGTAACGCCGGCAATCGACGGTAAGTTTTCCACCGTCAGGGTCCGACAGACTCTTCCCCGTCCGTCGCGACGCACGCCGCTGGAAGAAGTTGCGAATTTCGGTTTATCAAACGTCGTCCGCGGTCTGCCGTTTGGACCCGAGTACCCGGTCACTGTTCTCGCCCGTCGCGTCGCTCGTCTGGGTGTCGTCCCGCCCGCCTCTCCCTTGACTCTTTTCCGCTAGCTATCCTGCCTTTGTGGATGTAACGCCTACGCGCGCCGACTTCGGAAGAGCCCGCTCATGATTCGGCTCATCGCCGCCTGCCTACTGATTTGCGGCACCATCACCGCTATCGCCACCGCTTCGCATGCAGTTGCGGCTGGTGAGGACTTGGCGTCGGTGGTCTCCCAGGTCGATCGACTCCTGGAACAGCACTGGAAAAGTCGAGACATTGTTGCCGCGCGGCCCGCGACCGATGCGGAACTCGCCCGTCGCCTGTCACTCGACCTGCTCGGGCGCGTGCCGACGGTGCGCGAGTTCGAGCCGTTTTTGAAAAGCGGCGACAAGGCGGCCGCGCCCGCGAAGACCGGCAAGATCGATGCGGTGGGTGACGCGCATGCGGGGCACGTCGAGCGGCTTTTGCGAAGCGCCGAGTTCCCGCTGTACTTCGGCGGTGTGCTCGACGAAATGGTGCAAGGCCGGATGGCGGGCAATGAAGCGTTTGTCGATTATCTGCGGCAAGCGTTGGCCACCGGCAAATCGTGGGAACGCGTGTTTCGCGAAGTGATCGCGGGTGGGGCCGAGGGCGAAGCCGCCAAGCAAGCGTCGCAGTTCGTCGACAAACGAGCGAAAGACATCGATCAACTGACCGTCGACACGGCCCGCGGGTTTTTCGGCGTCGACATTTCGTGTGCTCGCTGCCACGACCATCCGCTGGTCGCTGATTGGACCCAGTTCCATTACTACGGTTTGTCCGCGTTCCTGCGAACGCCGTCGGGAAACAAACCCAAAGGCGATTCGGCCACGAGTGGCATGTCCGACAGCGACGTGAAGTTCCTCGCGCGCAATGGCCAAGAGCAGACCGCGCGGATGATGTTTCTCAGCGGCAAGCCGTTCGAACAGTGGAAGGCGGCACTACCCGCTCCGGCCGACGATGCCGCTCGCTGGTCACCGCGTCGCCGGCTCGTGGAAATGGCCGTCGATGACCGTCATTTCTTGAGCCGCGCGCTCGCGAACCGGCTCTGGGAACAGTTTTTGGGCCGGGGCTTGGTCGAACCGGTCGACCAACTGCATTCCAACAACCCGCCGTCGGTTCCCGGCGTGCTGGAATTGCTCGCGACAGACCTCGCCGACCACGGCTACGACCCACGCCGCACCATTCGCGTCATCACGCTCAGCCGTGCGTATCGCGCCTCGAGCGAACTCGGCGCCCCAGTGCCAGATGTGCCTCCTGCGAACGCGACCAGCCCCGCGTCACCAGCGAGCCCAGCCTCGCCAACGAACGCGGCGTCGCCGGGCGATTTCGCCGCCATGCGGCTCAAGCCGCTTTCGCCGCGACAGTACGCCATCTCGCTGACGCTGGCGGTGGGCGATCAGGCGTTTGACGAGTCTTCCACAAGTGGCCGGCGACTGGGACGCATCTTGCAAGTCGAAGGACTGGAGCAGGCGGAGCGGCTGTTGGAGTTGGAAGCGGCGGTTGGCCCGCTGCTGCCGCGGTTCGATCCCCGCACTGCGGACTTTCAAAGCAGCGCCCGCGAAGCGTTGTTCGTGTCCAACAGCGATGCGATCCAGCGACTTGTCGCGGCCGACGGGAAGAACTTGGCGGCGCGAATGGCGCAGACGGCGGACGATAAGGCGGCGGTCGCCCTGGCATTCGCCGCTTTGCTACAACGTGCGCCAACGGACAGCGAACGCGAATGGTTCGTCAAGCATTTGCAAGTCGCCGCCGGGCCGGCTGCTGGTACCGCTGCCAGTGTCGCTGCGGCTGCCAGTGCCGCAGCGAGTGCTCCTGCCAGTGCGGACGCGCGCATGCAACGCTGCGCCGACGTCGTCTGGGCCTTGGCGACCTCCGCCGAGTTTCGTTTCAACCATTAGCGAGTGAGGGGCAGACAATGGCCAGCCATGCGGCTTCCCATGCGTTCCATCGCCGAGCGATGCTGCGGGGCGCTTTCGCCGGAGTGGCCGGGTTAACCGCCAGCGGTTTGAGCGGCGGCATTGGTAGCTTCAGCAGCGGCGGTGTGCCGGGGCTGGGCGGTCTGACGTCCGTGTTTCGCGCTGGCGACGTCGCGGTCGGGGCGGCGGAACCGGCGGCCAATCAAACTGCCAATCAAGCCACCGCACAGTTGAAACTTGCCGGCAAACGCGTGATCTTTCTGTGGCTGGCGGGCGGTTCGAGCCAATTCGAGATGTGGGACCCGAAGCCGGGTCGCGAAACGGGCGGGCCGTTCCGATCGATCGCGACCCGCGTGCCGGGCTACCAGATCGGCGAACTGATGCCGAAGACGGCGGCGATCGCCGACCGGCTCGCGGTGGTTCGTTCGCTGGACACGGGCATCTCCGAACACGAGCAGGCCGCCGACCTGATCAGCGCCGGCCGACCGAAAGAGCCGGCGCTCGACTATCCCGAAATCGGCGTCGTCATGGCGAAGGAACTGGCGGCTCGCGAGAGCACGCTGCCCGACTACGTTTCGCTGTTCACGACCAGCGAGGGGCGTCGTCGACCGCGGACAGGATTCCTCGGCGCGCGGCATTCCCCGCTGCTGCTGGAGCAGGGGTTGCGTCCCGAGTTCGTCACGCCGCCGGAAGGCGTCGACAACACGCGTTACACGGCGCGGGAAGAACTGCGGCGGTTGATGAGCGGCCGGTTCGCCGAATGCCGCGCGGGTGCCGACATGGTCGACGGGTACAACGCGGCCTACCAGCGGGTGCGCGGCCTGATGGCGGCCGACCACCTGTTCGATCTGGAACGCGAATCGGCGGAGGCTCGCGATCGCTTTGGCCGCACGCCGTTCGGCGAGCAATGCTTGTTGGCGCGAAGGCTGATCGAGGCGGGCGTTCCGGTCGTCAAGGTCGCTCGCGGCTTCTGGGACAGCCACCACGACAACTTCGAGAGCCATCGCGAACTGGTGCCCGATTTCGATCATGTGTTTAGCGTGCTGATCACCGACTTGGCCGATCGCGGTCTGCTCGAATCGACGCTCGTCATGGTGCTTTCCGAGTTCGGCCGCACGCCAACCATCAATAAAGATATGGGCCGCGACCACTACGCCGACGCCTGGTCGATCGCGCTCGCCGGTTGCGGCGTCCGCGGCGGCGTGATCTACGGGAAGACCGACGACGACGGGCGGAAGGTGGTCGACGGCCGCGCGACAGCCTGGGATCTCGCCGCGACGCTGTATCGGGCGGTCGGCATCGATCCGAAGAAGGAATACCACTGGGGCCCGCGTCCCGTGCCGATCGCGAAAGAGGATGCGAAGCCGATCGAGGCGGTGCTGTCATGAGCCAACCGCCAGCAGCGTTTTCGCCCAAAGACACGCGGCTGGTTGCCGCTCTGAAGACGCCGCAAGCTCTGCTGGCGATGGTCTGGGACGCGAGCCGCAACCGGCTTCTCGGCGCCGGGCTCGACGGCCAACTTTACGCCGCCGACCTTTCTGTCTGGCCGCCGGCGGCTGAACCGGCCGCCAGCCCCGCAGGCGCCGACGGCAGCAACAACAACGACAACAGCAACGACAACAGCGGCAAAGTCGTTGGCGACCCGGCAGCTGACGCCAAGTCGAAGGGAAAAAAAGAGTCGGCCGAACCGATTCGTCGCGACGCCGTCAAGCTCTGGCCGCTACACGACAACTATGTTTCCTCGCTCGCACTTCGCGAAGACGTGCTCGTCTCGGCCAGTTTCGATCGCACGCTCGCGTGGTGGAACGCGGCTACAGGCGAACGGCAGCGAACCGTGGCGGCTCATGACGGCTGGGTGCGAAAAATCGCCGTCCTTCCGGGATTGGCCGCCGGAACTTCAAGCGCTGGGAACTGGCGTGTGGTGTCGGTCGGCGACGACATGGTGGCGAAGGTGTGGGATGGAGCGACCGGCGAGCTTCAAACGACGCTCCGTGGACACGCGCAGCGGACGCCTCAAGGCTTCGCCACGGCGCTCTATGCGGTCGCCGCGCATCCTTCGGGACGCTTTATCGCGGCGGCCGATCGCTGCGGCGAGTGCCTCGTATGGGAAGTCGGCAGTGGCGCGGTCGCGGCTCGGTTCAACGCCGCCGACTTCTACACCTACGACTCCACGAAGCGGGCGCGGTCGATTGGCGGCGTGCGCTCGCTCGCCTTTTCACCCGACGGCGCGAAATTGGCCGTCGCTGGCATCGGTCAAGTGACCAACGTCGATGGCTTCGTGGGCCCCGCCCGGCTCGAAATCTGGGACTGGCAAACCAGTCGCCGCGACTACGCGGGACAAGCCAAGCATCAGGCGATTCAAAACGACGTCCAGTTCGTTTCGCCCGTGAATCCAACCGCAGACGCAAACACGGCAGCCGCGACCATCCCCTGGATTGTGACGGCCGGTGGTGGCGATGGCGGCGGCGATGTGGCATTCTGGAAGGCGAGCGACCCGGCGCCGATCCACCTCGCCAAGCCCGAAGGACATGCGCATCAACTGCTGTTCGACCCGGAACGCGGACGCATGTTTCTCGCGGGCCACGGCGGTTTTCAAATCTGGCGAACTTACTGAGCGACCTCAGCCCTCTCCGTAGCAACCTGCCATGACATTTTTCGCACCGACCTTCAAAACGCGATCCGCTGCGGGCTTCGATAACAAGCAGCCCTCGGGCCGACAGGCCTCCGGGGCGTTGTTCGCGTTGGCGGCCGTAACTCTGGCGATCGTTGCTGGCGATTTGACCAGTGCGTCGCCGCCCGCCGGCGCAGACGAGCGGCCTTTGCGGGAAGTGATCGATGCCGAGTTGGCGGCAGGTTGGGAACGGGAGAAGGTCGAGCCTGCTTCAGCGGCGACGGACGCCGAGTTCCTCCGCCGCGTGTCGCTCGACCTGACAGGCGTCGTGCCCACCTACGACCAAACGGTCGCGTTCCTCAACGACCCTTCAGCCGACAAACGAACGCGGCTCGTCGACCGTCTGTTCGAAGATCCGCGGTTCGCCCAGCATCAGGCCGATCTGTGGGATTTGGTGCTGTTCGGCCGCAATCCGCCCGGCTACGACACGGACAAACGCGACGGCATCCAACGTTGGCTCCGCGACCAGTTCGCCGCCAATCGTCCGTATGACCAGTGGGTCCGCGAACTGCTACGGGCCGAAGGCAACTCGGTCGAGCAAGGCCCGCCGCTCTACTATGTCCAGTATCGCAACCAGCCCGAGGATCTGACCGAGGTCGTCACACAGACCTTCCTCGGCGTGCAATTGCAGTGCGCTCGCTGCCACGATCATCCGTTCGAGAGCTGGAAGCAGCTCGACTTCTACGGCGTGGCCGGCTTCTTCGCGCGGCTGCCGGTTGTCGACATCGGCAAGAAAGACGGTCTGACGATGTTCGCCGTTGGCGAGAAGAACACAGGTGATGTGCTCTTCACTGGGCCAGCCAAAGAGCAAATGCCCGGAAAGAAGGGCGAGCCGGTGAAGCCGAAGTTCCTGCTGGGCGACGCGCTCGCCGAGCCCGCTTTGCCCGAAGGGTTCAAAGAGCCGAAGCTGGAAAACAACAAGCCGCCGCCCGCGCCGCAGTTCTCCCGCAAAGACCAGTTCGCCGATTGGACGACGCGGCCCGACAATCCGTTTTTCGCCCGCGCGGTCGCCAACCGTGTTTGGGCGCAGTTCCTGGGCCGCGGCATCGTTCATCCGGTGGACAATATGAGCCCAGCGAATGTGCCGTGCCACCCGGCTCTGCTCGATGCGCTTGCCCGGTGGCTCGTCGAACATCGCTTCGACTTGAAGGGGTACATGCGCGAGCTGGTATCGAGCCGAGCATACGCGTTATCGTCGCGGGGCAAGACCGGCGAGGCGGCTCCGCTCTGGTTCCAACACGGGCGCACTCGGCCACTGTCCGCCGAAGAGTTGGCCGAGTCGTGGCGCGTAGTCACGGGGTTTGACGACGCGAACAAAGACAAGCCGGCGGAAAAGAAGCCGAATCGCTTCCGGCCGCTGACGGATGGCTACATGTTACGGTTCTTCGGCCAGCCGACTAATGGCGTGGGCGATTTCCAAGGCGGCTTGGCCGAGCACCTGTATTTGAACAACGGCCAGCTGGGCTCGCTGATTGTCAGTGCCCCTGGCAGTCTCTTGGCAACGCTCGCAAAATCCGATCAACCTTGGGAAGCCCGCGTGGACCGCTTGTTCCTGCAGATGCTCAACCGCCCGCCGGAAGCGGATGAGCGTGAGCGGTTTGTCGCGCTCCTGTCCGCCGAAAAAGACCCCGCCGAACGCATCCGTGACTCGATCTGGGCTTTAATGACATGCAGTGAGTTTCGGTTCAATCATTGAGGCGGGCGTTCGCTCGTTCCACTGAAAACCGAAAACCAACCATCAATGATGAAGTTCATCAATAACAACCCGAAGCGCCAGCGAGGGCCGAGAATAGCAACCCGAAGCGCAAGCGAGGGCAGCCAACAGCTATCCTCTGATTCTCCCTCGTTTACATTTTTTCAAGTTGCACATTTTGGGGACGCATCAAGCGTTGGCTGAAGGTCACCGTAACCTGGGGCAGCGTCCCAGGAAAAAAAGATAGGAAAACAAAACATTTTCTTGGCCGAAGGCCATGTTCACAACGCCCTACTGTCTGCGTTGAATTTGGCCATCGGCCAAACGATTTGTCACGGTCCGAATTCCTGGGGCGATGCACCAGTCTGCGTTGAATAAAGCCTTTGGCCCTGAAACACCGCCGGAACTGTGCAACTTCAAAACTTGCGATTCAGGTTACGACGGTACGCCTCCGCCCCGTGAACGGTCACCGAATCACACCTGAAAACTGCCCCCC
>JBJTOW010000500.1:0-5063 GCA_046074805.1 Planctomycetota bacterium
TCGGAAGCTAGAGACTACCGCAACCACTCGATGACGACTTGCCGCAGCGAGTCGGGCAGCACCGCCGCCTGCGTCATTTCCGATTGAGCGTCCACGAGCATCCGGAAGGACTTGCCACCCCGAAGCACCGTGAAGCTCAACACCGGCCGACGATTCTCCCGCACCGCCGCCATCAATTCGTCGACTCGCGTGAGCGGCCGGCCATCGACCGACAACAGCACATCGCCCGGCTTCAGGCCATATTGCATACTTTTTGGAAAACATGAAAGTCGTGTGGAAAACCGCTCCGTTCCCGAAAGGGGACCGGAGCGCGGCGGCGGCGGCGACCGATAGACCGAGCCGCCGCCGTTTTGTGACTAGGGCGACTCGGTGCCGCTCTCCGCTCGTACTTGGCTGACGCCCCTCCGATCGCGGATCCGCGTTTCGAATTGGGAACGCGGTCCGCTTTCACCGCTCGAAAAGCCACCGCCGACGCGAAGCTCGCGGTCGTCGCCGCCGTCGTGGGTCTCGGCCCAGGCGTGGTTGTAAAAGGTCCCGTCGCCATGAGTGCCTTGGCTGAAATGGCCACCGACCGTTTGCCGTTCGTTGTCGACCACATACGAAATGCCCAGCAGCAAGCCGCCGTCATTGCCCCGGGCAACCGTCGTATTGCGGGCAAAGCCGCCACGCACCCGCGTGTCGCTGTGTGCCCAAACCGCGTTACGGACTTGGCCGCTAGCGGCTAGGCCAGCCGCCTCGCGGCCAGCGGTCGAGCTGACTTCGTCGGCCTGCGTGACACCCATGCCGCCTACGCCGCTCGAGCCGCCCGCTCCGCTTACCAACAGCCCGCCCGCCACAACGCCGGGTAGTGCCCAGTTCGCGAATCGTCGCTTCATAGAAATAAGTCTCCTCGTTGAAAGACCGTCGATTAAGTTAAAGACCGTCCGTGAGAGAAGGACCGCGACGCGCCCTTCCCTGGGCCCGCCGCGATCGTCATGCCGTTGCTCGCCGTCCCATGGAGCTATTCTTGGAAGAAGCTACTCGTCGCCGTCGCCTTGGCGCGAATGCCCCGTGTCCGCAAGATCGACTCGGTATGGACGCTCCCGCCCGGGCCGCCACGCACCACACCGAGCGACTCCGAAACAGCGGTCCCGTCGTTCGCCAAAGTCTCGGCGCTCATCGAGCCGCTCGCCGAACCGTGGAAGCCGTCGACCAGCAGTTCCTGCTGGGTCACCGCCCCTTTACCGATGCTCTGAGCGGACAGGCGACCGCGACTCACGCCGCGATCCGCGACCACCGTGCTGACCTGGTCGATCGCCCCACCGATCGCCTTGGCGCTCGTCACGTTCTCGGCGCGGCCGTGACGCGACGTCGTCACTTGGTCCACGATCGCGAAACCGCCATCCGTGGCATGCGCCGTCAGCTCGTTGACGCTCTGTCCGTCGATCGCCTGGCTCACGGAGCGAGCGTCCACCTCGCCGCCGCGGCGGCCACTGACCGTGGCCCGCGAGTTGACCCGCGAGCCGTGGCCGCGCGAGTCGCCTTGCATCGACAACTTGGCGTCGCCATCCGCTCGGCCCACCATCTCGGTGATGCCGCCGCGGCGCGAGCTACCTTCGATCGTCATCTGGCTTGCGCCAGACGCGGTCGCCCGAATCACGGTCGTGCCGCCGCTGCCCGCCCGGCCCACGATATCCAGGTCGGCCCCAAACGCCGCCACTGGAAGCTGCGCGACCACCATCCAAAACCCAAACTTGAACTTTCGCATTGCGAACCCCTCTCGAAGAAAAGACTTTGAAACAACGATTCGAACCTGCCCTGATCTGTCCGGTGGGCCGGTGTTAAAAACGCCAGTTGCCCCCGGTTTTCCGCTTTTTTTTCCATGACTCCCACCGGTTTCCGCTGACTCGATGTCGTGGCCTTGCCGATGGTTTTTCCGTCCCGCGATATCCATCCATGTCAGGAACGCGTGAATCCGAACAAAATTTTTTTCTGTTGATTTTTTTCAACACCGCGCAAGAAACCCGCCGCCCATGCGTTTACCTTTGATCGCGGTCTGTTCGTGTCGTCCGCGAGCCGACATGCCCCGTGTAGCTTGACGCTTGGCGGACTCTCGGGGCATAGTTACCGACGGGCCGTGGACGTGCGTCGGCGGGTGCCAAAATGCGTGCTGGCCCAGGCCAGTTGTGAAAAGGGGTTTCGCGATGGACTTTCGTCTTACTGGTTGGCTCGGGACAATCTTGCTCGCCTTGACGTTTATCGCCATGGCGTCGCCACCCCGCTTGATGGCCGCCGAAACCAACGAAACCGCCGCCGGCCAGACCGCGAGCCCTGGCCGAACGGACAAACAGCCAACGTCACAGCCAACGTCACAGCCAATGTCACAGCCAACGCCACAGTCGGCGAAGCTGGCGGGACGGGCCGAATCGATCTTGGCGAAGTACTGCGCCCGTTGCCACAAAGGCGACGGTTCGCAAACTGGCTACGCGTTCAACGTGCTGAATGTCCCATCGCTAGTCCACCCATCGCAAAAGGTTGTGGTCGCCAATAAGCCTGACGAATCCGCGCTCTTCG
Organism: Planctomycetota bacterium; assembly: GCA_046074805.1. GTDB lineage: Bacteria > Planctomycetota > Planctomycetia > Pirellulales > Pirellulaceae > CAIXSC01. Next base: position 2,554 of record JBJTOW010000500.1, read on the forward strand.
AGGCGATGTACGACAACCGGATGCCGCCGCGGAATCAAACTTCGCTACCACGTCCGTCGGCGGAGGAAATCGACACCATTAAACGTTGGATCGCCGCCGGCGCGCCCGACTTCCCCAAACCGATTCCCCGCTCCAACATCTCCATCGACATGCTGCTTAAATCGATCAAACAGCACTTCGACAACGTCGCGCCTAAAGACCGCGAGTATGTTCGGTACTTTACGCTCACGCACTTGCACAACGACCCCACCGTCGACGCTCGGCACCTGCGAATGGTTCGCGCGGCGCTCGCCAAGGCCCTGAACAGTTTGAGCTGGCAAGCTGAATTGGTGCGTCCGCAGGTCGTGGACGATGGGCAGACGATCTACGCTGTCGACATCCGGCAACTAGGCTGGACCCGCGAACACTGGGGGGCCATTCTCAGGGAATATCCCTATGGCTTGCGGTTCGGAACCCATCCGAACCTCACGCTCCAGCGGCTCGACGAGGATCTCAGGCGGTTAGCGGATGGCGACGGGGAACTGCTGCATCTCCGCGCGGACTGGTTCGTATCCGTCGGGTTGAAACCGAAGCTGTATCACGCCTTGCTTTACGATCTAACGCTTCCCGCTTTGAGGCATCGCGCCGCCAACCCCGCCGCGCAACCGCCCACGCTCAAGGTTGACCCATCCAACCCGCTCGGCATGACCGATCGCGATCTCGAAGCCGAGTTAAAGATCGATGTTTTCGAGAACGCCTTCGCGGCGTTTCCCAAGGCCCGGCGCGCCGCGTTTACGGAGAGCGGAATCTCCGGCCAAAACCGGATGATCGAGCGCCACCCGCTGGCTAACCGTCGCTGTTACTGGAAGAGCTACGACTTTTTGGCGAGCAATCGCCAAGCGAACCTTTCCGAGTTTCCGCTGGGACCGAAAGAACCGCGAAGAAATCCATATAACGAAAAAGCTTTCCAGCACGATGGCGGAGAAATCATCTTCACCTTGCCCAATGGACTGCAAGGATACATGCTCGCCGCCGCCTCTGGCGCTCGGCTGAACGCTGGTCCCATTGAGATCGTGGGAGATGGCTTGAAGACGGCTGGCAACCAATTGATCGTCAATGGCCTCTCGTGCATCGTTTGCCATCGGGAAGGCATGGTGGAACCACCGGACGATGAGGCTCGCGGAGTGGCGAAGGCTATCGGTGGACCCGTGCGATTGCATATCGATCGGCTTTACCCCGAATCCAAAGACATGCGGCAACTGATCGATGCCGACCGGAACGAGTTTATCGCGGCTTATGAGAAGTGTGTCGCCGAGTACCTCTTGCAAGAAGAGGATCAGACGGCGAATCTGTTGAGTATGCCGGAGCCGATTGGAGAAACGTCTCGCCGTTTTCTGCTCGAATCGCTTTCCGTTGAAACCGTCGCAGCCGAATTGTTCGAAAAGAATGTCAATGATTTGAAGGTGCTATTGGAACGCGATCCTGTGCTGTTTCAAGCCGGATTGGGCGCGCTTCGCCGGGATGGCGGCCGCATCAAACGCGACGCCTGGGAGAGTGTGGCCGCGTTCAGCTTGATGCAAGAAGTCGCGCGCGAGCTGGGATTCACTCCGGTCGATTTTTGACATCGTTTCCGCCACGCTTATCCCCCATCGCACTCGGGTAACGGTTCACAGTCGACGTCCGTCCCGTCAGTCGTTAATGCATTTTTCTTTCAAACACCATTTTTTCATATACTGTGCCGAGTGCCTCGATTGGAGAGCTACTATGAAAATCTGTTATTCCATGGCGGTCAGATCGTTCCTCTTCCTTATCCTTGTTATTGGGAACCTTGCGACAACGCACGCGTTCAACACCGACCTCAATTTCGAAGGTCAAATGAAGGCGATTGCGGAGGAATTGAAAGCCAAGCTGCTCGCCGATGGACTCACAAGAGGGCAAAAACTGAGGCTGCCTTACCCCGAAGATCCGTTTGTTAAAAAGCAGAGCGTCTTCGATGGGCGGATTGAACATGAGTTGAAAACTCGGCTCGCCGATCTCTTTGATCCGAACGCTGACATTACTCTTTATGCGTTGCATCGAGTCACGGACGCGAAGAACGCGAAGACTGAGGGAGTCAAGGTAATAACCATTGATGTAATGTGGACCAAAGGCGGCAAAGCAATAGGAAATCTCTCTCGCGAGATCAACAACTCCAGCGACCTTGCGCGGATGGAGGGCGTGACGATATTTCCCTCGGTCAACGACAACACCTCGGAAAAGCGACGTAAAGCGGTCCAGGAGTTCAAAGCTAAGCCGCGGTTTGACACGCATCTCCAACGTCCGACTGCTGTCACCGCGTTCGGAAGCCAAAGGTACGCTGTCGAAATCAGGAGACTAGTAGGGAACGTGCCGCAGGTCGTGGCGCCTGAAAATAAAGGTGGAAACGCGTTGGCTGCCATTGGGGTCGGCGAGGCGTATGAAATCGTGCTGTTGAATTTCGACGAATTGAACGATGCGGTGGCGAAGGTGGAGATCGACGGATTGGATGTCGC
>JBJTOW010000501.1:0-2779 GCA_046074805.1 Planctomycetota bacterium
GCTCGGCCGGGCCAGCGTAGCGGGACGCCCAACACGCCATCCGGAAATCCGATCAGCAACCCGGCCAACAACACGCCGCGGACAAGCGCGTTCAATGACTCGTTGCGCCCCGCCGGTCCGACGCCCGTCGCACCATCGCCTGCCGCGCCGTCGCCTGCCAGAACTTCGTCAAGCGCCAGTTCGCCGGTCCCCACTTCGCCGCCGCTTGGTCCAACATTCCAGCCGCCGCGTTTCAATCCGCCGAGCTACGTGCCACCGGTTCCCAATGGCCCGCCGACGACCGAGCGCCTGCCCGACGTTCCCGCCGCCGGAGCCGCCTCGAACGCGTCACCGTTTCGGTAGGCGTTTTTTAAATTGGCTTCGTGCCGTGGTAATCAATCACGGGGCGGACGTTCGACATCGTAGCCCGAAGCGCAAGGCTTGGATTTGCGCTTTTCTCCCGTGCGACGGAATTTCCCAATCCGTCACTGTCGCGCGCAGCGCAATCACGTAACCCCTGACTTGAGCAGGGCGCACCGATCAGCGTCACCAAAGCCGACGTTCCGTGGAACGTCGCAGACGCAGTGCTTGAGCTGGGAACCCAATGAGCTGGCGACGGACTGGGAAGTCCGTTTCACGGCCGGAACTGGGCGACTTCAAAATCTGCGCATTGAATTACGATCGGCGACCGTGAACATCGCCTTGACTTGCCGCACTAGATCGTGCCTAAGTCGCTTGACTTTGGGACGAAAAGGGGATGTTCCATCAATGCCTGAAAGTGGCATTTCAAATGGGACTGGCATCATTGCGACCGCTAGGATTGACATGACATCCTGGCACGATCGCAAATGAGGACTGAGCGATCCACGTGAATTGGATTGTTTGACAAACGAACAAACCCATGGTAGTTAATCAACAAGTTATAGTTATTGTTAACACGACAAGTCAAATGTCGTTCGGATGCGGAACCGCCAACAAGGATTATCTGCTGGCATGATCAATCGCACAACAGTTGTTATTGGAAAAATCGCTGTTTTTCTCTTGGGTTGTTCGGTTCTTGACGGGGAGTTGCGAGCCCAAGGGACGGCGGCCGGGGTGAATCGCGCAGTCGTAGTGGGGATTGATCGGTACGACGGCAGCGCGGGGTTGTCGCCATTGAGGTTCGCCGCCAGCGATGCTCGCAAAATCTCGCAGGCGCTAGCCTCGTCAGGGTGGCAGCGGGACAAGATACAACTGTTGGCCACCGATGAATCAATCTCCAGCGCCGGCCCGACGAAGCAGGCGATCTTGGCTGCGGTCCAAGCGGCTGCCTTGGGCGATTCGGTCCACTCGGACGATTCGGTGTTCATTGTCTTTGCCGGGCATGGTTTTAGCCGGGGGCGGGAGAGCTACATCTGCCCGGAGGATTTTGATCGCGCGCGGCCGGTTGAGAGCGCGCTGGGCATCGCGGAAATCGCAGCCTTGTTGAGGCGATCGCCGGCGCGGGTCAAAGCGGTGGTCATCGACGCCTGTCGCGATACGCTTAACGGCGAGGAACTAGCCGAGTTCGATCTGCTGGCGGCTCTACGAGCGGATCTTGGGTCGGCGGATGCGGCCAACGTGTCGCACGGCGGGAAGGGCACGGTGTTTTTCTCGTCATGCATGCCAGGTGAACAGTCTTATGAGGATGCGAGGAGTCCAGTTCAAGGCGGCGTGTTTCTGCATTTCTTCAGCGAAGCACTCGCGGGATACGGAGATTTCGACGGAGGAAGCCACGACGGTGTTGTGACGGCTCCTGAAGCCATCGCCTATGCTTCGCGGAAGACACGTGATCATGTCCGCGCTCGCGGAGATGCGTCGCAAACTCCATGGGCGGATTGCAGTGCCGACACAGCGATCGCCCTGGCGAAACTCGATGTGGCCGCTCTGGAAAACTTCCGTGAGCGTTTTGGCACACAACTCGCCGTGTCACTGCGTGGAGCGCGGCGACTTCAAGCCGAATCGATGATCGATAGCTCTCTGGGGCCGTTGGCGACAGGCGACCGGCCACTGACCGTGCGTTTCGCCACGGCGGCGATCGACTCAGACGGCGAGTACGCCTTGGCCCGCCGTGTGCGTTCCTTGATGTATCAACTTGCCGGTAATGATGAACCATCGAAGGCCCGGAAATTCTATCGTGATGCGATCGACGACATGCGGGCGGTTCAAGGCTCGCTGCGCGTCAAGCTGATTGAAGACCAAGATATCGAGACGGCGAGGCGGGAAAAGATTGTCGTGCCCACCGCGAGCGTGGTGTTAATTGACGAGATCGTCACCGTAAACGATGTGGACTTGCTGCATGTCCATGGCTTCCGAGGCGCAGTGACCGATCCGCTCATCCCCGCGCAGAGCATTAACGGCTACCTTCGGCTCGACAAGATCGCCGTCGCCGCATCAAACGCCGCGCAACTGGAAGAGTTCTATCGTTCGCTGGAACTGAGAAACCCGCGTTGGGCACTTCGGCTCGCGGGCCTACTGGCTAACGCCGCCGCATTCGGGAATAACGAGCGTCCACGGACAACGCCAAGCAAGGAAATCCGTCTCGCCAAAAAAGAGGACTTGGCCGATCTGGCGATCGTGACGGATCGAGGCACGAGGATTGAGCACAGTAATGCGTTGCAAAGGGCGGCCGGAATTACGGAAACATGGGAGTTCTTCCCTGCCGAGAAAAAAGTAATTTTAAGAAGTAAAGAGGGTCCCGTAGTAACAACTTATACGATGAATGTCGACAACGTCGGACGGTTCAGTGGCATTGCCGAGCTTGTATTTGTAGACGCCAACG
>JBJTOW010000502.1:0-5685 GCA_046074805.1 Planctomycetota bacterium
CCTTCATGCCGGCAGCGGCGGCGTCCGGCTTAGGATACCAGAAGCCGATCAGCAAATAACTGCAAACACCGACGGCTTCCCAAAACACAAATAGCAAGGCGAAGTTGCTAACGGACACCAACATCGTCATCGAAAAAACAAACAACGCGATGTAGGTGAAGAAGCGCCAGTAGCCGCGTTCCCCTTTCATGTAGCCGGCGGCGAAGATCGCCACCAGTGTCGAAATGAAAGTAACCATGGACAACATCGTCGATGTCAACGGGTCGGCCCGTAGCGTGACATCGATGCGAAAATCACGTAATACCGTTGCGCTGGCTGGGTTGGCTGGGTTGGCCGGGTCGCTGGAGGCGGAAGAAGCCGCTGTGGCCGCGGAAGTTGAACCGGATGAAATCCTGGCGGTAGCCGCATCAAGGCTCAACGCGTCCGGCAAGTCCATCCAAGTCCACAACGCCAGAACGTGCTCGTATCCGCCCTTGGAAGCCGTATCCGCCGATCGCTGCTTCACCTCGCCCAACAGGGCTAAGCTGCAAGCGCAAGACCCGGCAAGCGCCAGAATGACGGGCCAATGGCTTGCCGATTTCAGGTGCCGGGGTCCAAACATGGCCGTGAGGATCGCCGCGGCGAGCGGCAGTCCTGGGACCAGCACCATCAGAAAATGCAACTTGGAATCCATAGTCTCGGGTCCGGTTCTCGGGTCCGGTTCGTCAGGCCGTGCGTGTTACACGCGGCTGCGGTGAAGATCGATTTCGGGATCGCGCGACGGCAAACGCCCAGCGGGTGTGAGTGTTGGCCAGACTTTGTCTTCTTCGCGTTCCTCTGGGATTTCGCGATCGACATACGCTGGTTGCCCGTCTTCTCGCATTTCCTGCCAGAAGGCGATGTCCAGCTTGCCGCTGCGATGGAAGAGCATCAGCACCAATGCGAGCGCGATGGCCGCCTCGCATGCGGCCACCGTCAGGATGAAAATGACCAACATCTGGCCGCCCCAGTTCGCATGGTATTTTCCCCAAGCGACCAGGCTGATCGAAATCCCTTGGAGCATCATCTCGGCGCACAGGAACATGACGATCATGTTGCGCCGCACGAGGAACCCGATCATGCCGAGCGCGAATAGAATTCCGCCGACCGTCAAGTAGTTAAACAGTTCGGCCGCTGGCTCAGCCATGGTCCCGCTCCTCTCCGGCGCCGGCAGGCGATTTCGCCCGCTCATCCCGACCCTGAATCACAATCGCCACAGCGCCAACGAGTGCCGCCAAGAGCAACGTTCCGCCAACTTCCACGGCCAACAAATGGCGACTGAAGAGCACGCTTCCGAGCCGTGCCATGTGGCCACGATGGTCAATCGTGTCAATCGCCGAGCGACCAGACTTGATATTCGCGGAGACGCCATCAGAAACGCTTTCAGCCGAGGATGTGCCAGCCACGGATGTGCCAGCCACGGAGGTGACAGCCACGGAGGTCTCTGCGGGTGCGGCCGCCTCCGGCTTATCGGTAGCTGGGGCAGTCGGCGCCTCGCTGGAGGTTTGTTGTGGAACGGCCGCCGTCGGCGCGGCCGCCGCGAGCGCCGCGACCTTCACAGGCGGCGTGGGTCCGAGCACACCCAAGGCAGGGCCAACCGTGCCCAGTACCAGACCAAGGAGCAAGGTAGCGGAGCCGACGATGATCGGCTTTGCCAACGGACCCCAACTGATACGGTCGTAGGCGTCGTGGCCTTCGGGCTGTGCCAACATGACGACGAACAGGAAGGTAACGACGATCGCTCCGGCGTATACGACGACCGTCGCCACGCCCAGGAACTGAGCGTTTTGCAGGCAAAACAGTCCGCCAGTTCCCAGCAACGAAACGGCGAACCAGATGGCCGAGTAGACGGCGCTTCGCATGGCGATCGCTGCCCCGGCCGACCCAACCGTAAGCGCCGCCAGCACCCAGAAGCTGATTTGCGCTCCTAGGGAGTCCGCACGCCCTAGCCCGAGGCCCAACAAAATCAAAGCCGCGCCCGCGAACGCCAACCCTGGTGTCTGGGCCCGTTGACTACTTCCCGGAATCAGGAGCAGCAACGAGATAGCGCCAGACAGAACGCCCCAAGCCAGCGGCGAACTGATCAAATCGTTCCAGGGAATCGCGGCCCACAGTGGGGCGGCCGACAACATTGGCGTCATTTCGCGACTCCCAGCGTGGCCGACTTCATCGGCTCTTTATTTTTCGTCTCATCGAAAACGCTCAGCAGCTTTTCTTTATCGAAGACCATCTCTTCCCGGCTGCGGCCAGTCAGGTTGTACAAGCTGGTCAATTCAATCGCGTCAACCGGGCAAGCTTCCTCGCACATTCCACAATAAATACAACGAAGCTCGTCGATGGTGAAACTTTGCGGGTACTTTTCGCGATCCGGCCAAGGACTTTCCGCTGCCAAGATATCAATGCAATGGGCAGGGCAGGCCGTCGCGCATAGGAAGCACGCCACGCATTTCACCCGCCCCTTCTCGTCGCGATTCAACCGGTGCACGCCCCGATAAATCAGCGGATTGCCGATCGTCGGTTCCTGATCCGGGTAGCTCACCGTGACCACGTCGCCCGACAGCGAACGTTTGAGGTGCTGGAAGGTTGTCGTCAAGCCTTGGATGAACATCGGCAGGTACATTTTGCCGCCCATCCCAAGCTGCGGCTCGCCCACCCAGTTAATCCGCGGGTCATCAGGTTTCATGGGAGTAAACGCCTCGCCGAGCGAGGCCCTCAATGAGCGGCTTTACAGTTGCGAATCGATATCGAAGGCTTGAAGGTTCCGCCGAGGCGTGTTGTCCGTGACAAGCGTCCCGCTGGACGCAACCGCGACCCAGCCGAAGAAGCAAGTCGCCCACGTCACTACCATCATGCCTAAATCCCAGAGGCGGCTGTTCATCTCCGGGTCCACCATCACTCGCAATTCGTACAGAATCGCGACCACAACCAAGTTGGCCAATCCGAGCGGCAACATGATCTTCCAAGCGAGAGCCATCAGCTGATCAAAGCGAAACCGCGGCCAACTCCAGCGAGTAAGCATGAAGAACAAAATGACGGCTACGATCTTGCCACTCAAAATGGCGATTCGCAGCAGTGCGCCGACCCAGGTGACGTTATCGTCCGATCCGGTAACGCCCCAGAGATGCCAGCCTCCCATGAAGAGTATGACGATCAAGAACGAGGCGGTGATCATGTGGAGGAATTCGGCCACCAAGAACAGCAGCAACTTGATGCCGGAGTACTCGGTATGGTAGCCACCGACCAATTCCTGTTCGCATTCCGGTAAATCGAATGGCAGGCGTGCCGCTTCGGCGAACGCCGCCACGACGAAGACAATGAAGCCAAGCGGTTGCGCGAAAGCGAACCAAACACCGGATTTGGCCTGCTCGCGAATGATCACTTCCAGGTCGAGCGAGCCGGCGGCCAAGGTTACACCGAGCAACCCGAGTCCCATGGGAAGCTCGTACGCGATCAATTGGGCGCTCGATCGCAAACCGCCAAGGAAGCTGTACTTGTTGTTGCTCGCCCAGCCACCGAGCACCACACCGTAGACGGCGATGCTAGAGAGCGCGAACACGTAAATCATGCCGACATCGATTCCCGGTGCGACGATCAGGCGGATCGGAGCGTCGAGTCCTGGGACGGGAGGCAGCACGCTGCCGAACGGAATCACCGCAAACACTGCTAGCGCCGCGATCAGAATCGAAATCGGCGCCAGAATGTACAACCGCTTGTCGACGTGCGACGGCGTGTACTCTTCCTTACAAATAAATTTAACGCCGTCGGCCATCGGTTGTCCGAGTCCGAACAGGCGGATCTTGGTCAGGGGGATGCCGACGCGGTTGGGACCGATCCGATCCTGCACCCACGCCGCCATACGCCGCTCTAAAAGAACGAAGTACGCCGCAGCGGTCATTAAACCGCCAATGAGCAGCGCGATCTTCACGAGTGGTTCGATAAGTTCACGCGGCGGAATCATGAAGCGCCTGCCAATTGATTGACCTTCAAATCCAAACCGATATCCGGGATTGCTCCGGTCGCCGCCGAGAAGTAGCCGATCGAACGAGCGACATCGTCAAGGACCGCTCGCGATCGAAACAAACCAGCGCGGCCCGCGAGTTGCCAGTACAAATGGCCTTCGACCTTGACACCCGCCGGAGCACGCACCGCCCATTCGAACGATTGCAACCGATCAGCATGATTGACATACGAACCATCGCGTTCGGCGAACGCGGCGGCCGGCAGTTGCCAAGAAGCGGCATCCATAAGCGGCGACGGGAAAAAGTCCTGGACAACCAAGGTCTTGACGTTCGCGAATTTCGCCGCCACTTTGGCGTCATTCCAGGGAGTTGTGTAACCACCTGTGACCCATACGCCGTCATAGTTTCCAGACGGCAGGTGCTTGTCGAGAAACTCGGCCCAGCCAACGGGAGCAAGTCCCGTTAAACCCGCGATGACGCCTTCAACGCCGCGGCGATTGGGGCACTTTTCGGCGCGGATCGTGAATCCCTTGGCGAACGATTCGTCTTCACCCGAAACCGGAATGGATCCGAGCACCAGCGTCGCGTCGGGTTGAATGTTTCGGATGTACGTGGCGAGCAAATACGCTTCTTCGACCGTGAGATGCGGCGACAACACGGCCGCCATTCGCGAGCAGCGTCGCAGTTCCGTATCCAGTTGTTTCGGCAACTGTGACCACTCAATGTTTTCGGGCCCCTTTGCGCCGAGACGGCGGGGACCCGCGACACGATTTGGATCGTGAATATGTTTCCAGCCGTAGCGGCCTTCGTCGCACATCCACCATTGATTGATGTGGGGATTGTCACGCGGTTTCAGGCGGTACACGCGATCTTGGTTTTCGTCGACGCGAATGGAGCACCCGGTTGAGCAGCCTGCGCAAACTCCGTCGTGCGACTTCATGAACCAGACGCGTTGCGTGTACAGGAAGTCTTTGTCGCCGAGGGCGCCGACGGGGCAGAGATCGACGACGTTTCCAGAAAGTTTGTTATCGAGCGGGAAACCCGGGAAAACATCGATCTCTTCGTGGGCTCCTCGATTCGCCACCATGAGTTCCGCGTCACCCGAAATTTCACGCGTGAATCGCACGCATCGGGTACACATCACGCAGCGATCGACGAACAGCGTCACGGTATCGCCGAGAGAGCGGCGGCGGCTGTTGAAAGGCTTGATGTCCGCACGGCGCTCCTCGCGTCCGTACTCGAAGTGGTAGTCCTGCAATGAGCATTCACCGGCCTTATCGCAAATCGAGCAATCGACGGGATGCCGAAGCAGCAGGTCCTCCTCGACCATGGCCCTGGCGTTCTTCACATTATCGTTGTCAGTCACGAAGACCGTGCCGTCGGTGGCTGGCGTCTGGCAGGCCGGCACCAACTTGCCCATCATGGTGACCTTGCCGGTCGCGGGATCTTTCTTCCCGGTTTCCACCAAACACATGCGGCAGCTAGCTACCACGGAGAGTCCGGGATGCCAGCAATAATGCGGCACCTCCACGCCCGCCCGCGCGGCCGCTTGAATGCCATTCAATCGCTCGCCTGGCGCGAGCTCCACTTCTTTGCCGTCAACAATTACGGTGGGCATGATTAATGGATCTCCACGAGGTCGAGCGCCGGGACCGGATCGGTCCGCATCCATCCCTCGGGATTCGTGCGCTTGATATGGTCTTCAAAA
>JBJTOW010000503.1:0-9642 GCA_046074805.1 Planctomycetota bacterium
GTCAATATCTGGACTAGATCCGCCATCAAAATGGATCGCCACATCCGTACGATCCCAATCGCTTGCGGTCGTGTTTGTTCCCGCCACCAAAAACGCCTTGCCGCTTGCGATCAAATGCGAACCAGCCGTGACGCCGCCCGCTGGGGTGAGCGCCGTGTTATCCACGGCCACGGCCCCGATCGCCGGTGTCACCGCCGCAAGTTGCGGCATACCCAACGAGGTTTCTGTGATTTGCAGTTGGTCGTCGTCTGTGGAGCCAATCACGGTTAACGACAGAATGCCGCTTTGTGCCCCAGAGAAAAATGGCGCGGAACCGCCATTCACATAGATTTCCAGCAGGTCGTCGGTCGTGGCGTTGGAAACGCCATCCGCCCGTTCAAGTTCGATCGTGTCCGCGTTCCCATCAGCAAATCCCGAGTAAGTCATGTCCAGCACGAGATGGTAAGCGTTCGCCGTCGGATTCGCGGAGACTTCTTCGACGCTGCTGAACGTCACCGTTTTCTCGGTCTCTCCCGCTCCAAAAGTCATCGTGCCGGACGCGGCGGCCTGCCCCAGAAGCACGGTCGACTTGCCGACCGCCACATCGCTCAAATCGAGCGCTAACTGATCGCTGCCCGCTGGCAGCGACGGACCGCCGCCGTTGACCGTGATCGTGCCCGATGCGAACGGCTTCAGCAGGAAAGTATCCTCGTTCGCGCCGCCATTCACCGTCAGGCCGCCGGGCGCCGTTACCGCCGGATCGGGACTGCTAGTGTCGAAGTCGACTAGACCGCCAGCGGATGTGTCATTGTCGGCGCCCAGCGCTCCAGCCGCATTGTCCACGTTGACCGTTATTGTCGCCGTGGCGGGGGTGGTGGACGCGGCGGTGATGACCGAATTCGCGCCCGCCGTCACGCCATCGCCACCATTGAGAGTGATCGCGCCGGCGTTAGTCGATACGGTTATGCCGTCGGAGATCGCGAGCAGGTCTGAAGTCGAGTCGGCGGCTGATTCTCGAGCCTGTAACGTCACATTTCCCGTCGTGGTCGTTACGCTCTCATTGACACTCAATGCTCCCACCGATCGGATATCCACAACCCCGGTGGCGTCGATGCCCGTCAGCGTGGAATTGACCGAGCCAATAACCAAAGCCACCGCATTGCTGATGTAAACGGCTCCGGTGGCATTCACTTCGAGATTGGCCACTTGCGAATTGATCAAATTGGAGCTCGTCCCCAATGAGCCGCTTCCCGAGGAAAAGCCAAATGCCGATGCCGTCACATCGTCCGCGCTGTCGGTATCCGCGACATCGCCCGTGACCGAATGCAGAACGATCGAACCGGTGCCAGCATTGAGATTCAACGCCGTCAAACCATCCGATTCCCGCGCAAAGATACTGCCATTGCCCGCACTGGCGTTTACGGTTAACGCGGTGACCGTGGTTTCAATCGCGTTACCGGCCGCCACATCCGTGTCGCCAAAACTGCCGCCCGCAAGTGTCACGGTCGCCGCCGACGCCGCGATGTCAACAGCCGAATCCGCGCTGATCAAGTCGCCCGTCGTAACCGTCATTGTCACCGACCCCGTGCCTGCCGCCAACGAGAACTCGGTCAGGCCATCGGCTTCCACCAGAAACTGGGAACGATTATTGCCAGCGCTACTCACGGTCAGGACACCCGCCGCGATATAGACGGATTGCCCCGACGATCCAACGCCATCCGGCGCCGTCACCGTGAGCGTACCGGCGGTCACTCGCGTCGTCGTTCCCGAGTCCTGCGTCACACCGCCTCGGTCGCCGTCGGCGACAGCCGCCCCCTCGCGATCCACGTCCAACACCACCGTATGGGATCCGCCGCCGGCTGTCGTGATCGTGCCACCCGTCCCCAAAATCAAATCGTCACCGGCCTGGAAGGTCAAATTGCGCGCGGCGGCGTTTGTTAGCGTCACCACGGCGCTATTGTTGATGGTCAAATCGTCATTCGCCGTCGACGAATTGCTTGCGGTGAACGTGAAGCTATCGTCCGTCGACAAACTCATCGCGATCGTCAACGCATTGGCTGCCGTGATATAGCCGCCACCGTTGAGCAAGTGAGCCCCGCCCGACGCATCAAGATCGGTGACGGTCAAACTGCCACCGGTGCGATTCACCTTTACACCGCCCGAAGTCGCATTGCGAACGTCGAGATTCGTGGCGGCGATCTCCAATTCGGTGTCTGCGGCCGAACCGCCGACGCCAATTCCAGCCGTGGCGATCAACACAACGCCATCGGCCGTGATGTCGGTCAGAGTATCCAATGAATCGATGATCGAGCCCGCGGAATTCACCGTTACACGGTCGCCGGTGTTCGTCAGATTGGTCAAAGTGATGTTGCCGGACGTCGTCTTCGTCAACGTCATGTTCGTCGACGAACCGCCAGCCGTCGCCGAGGACACCGACAAATCGCCCCCAACAGCGGCGATGGTCACCGCTCCGTTGCTGGTAGTCGCGCTGACAACGTTCAGGCCCCCCGCTGTGTCTTGAACATCCAACGCGCCCGCGCCCGAGACGCTCGCGGTAAGCTGCCCCGCCGCGGAGCCCACCACGGCGTCGATTTCCAGGGTTGATCCCGAGTTGACACCGATACCGGTGACGGCGGTTAAAGTCAACGAGGTTCCGGTGACATCGGCACCTGCGTCACCCGAGCCAACTTCCTCGATCGTCCCCATGGACGTAAGCGTCACGGTGCCGTTGGCCGCGGTTACGCTGTCAACCAAGATACTGCCACTCGAGGTCGTTGTAGCATTGATTGCGCCACCTGTCGCCGATACGGTTGTCAGCGTCAGATTACCGCCAGCGGCACTGAGGGTGATGCTTCCAGCCGCCGTGGTTGCGGACGTAACGGTCAAACCACCCGCCGTGTCGGAAACATTGATCGCTCCCGTCGAAGACACGGTCAGCGACGCCGAAGTTGCCGCCGTGTTCAACGCGATTCCCGAGGCGGATGTTATCGATACGACTCCGCCGGAGACGTCGGCCACACTGTCCACGGTTGCCGACACCGACGTTCCCGACGAAAGCGTCACGTTGCCGCCACTGGTCGACGCGATACTCGCCGAGGAACCGAAACTGATCGCACCAGTGGTCGCGGTGACTCCCAGCGTTCCAGAGGTTGTCGACACAGCCGCGCTTGTCCCCAACTGCACGGCGCCGTTCGCCGCCAGCGACAGGCTGCCGGAAGTCGTCGACACAGCACTGGAATTACCCACGGTGATCGAACCACTGGATGTCAACGAGATGCTACCCGTGGTCGCCGCGACTGTCCCACTGTTGCTAAAGACGATGTTGCCGGTTCCGCCCGTCGTGGTGACGGTGAGATTGTTCCCGCCGAAGCTCGGATTCGAGCCGTTGAACGTCACCGTGCCCGGAGAATCGTTCAGCGTTACGGTAAAGTTGGCGCCGTAGCTGGCGCCCGAGTTGCTGGTAAACGTCACGCTGCCGCTGCTAATCCCAGACTGGTCCACAATGCTGATCGTGCCCGTGAATGTGGATTTCGCGAGCCGCAAGGTGTTAGTCGTCGCGGTAACCCCTGTCGCGGCTGGCCCCGTCCAATTCGTTCCGCCCGACGTCGTGATGACATAGTCACTCGAATCGGCGGTGATCGACAATTGCTCGCCCGTGTTGTTGATCGTCAGCGTCGCCGAATCGCTCGTCGCCGTGTAAGCGGCCAGCACCTGTCGGGCCGCCAACGGTTCCAACAACCACAAGCGGCGATGACGCCGAATCCGCCGCTTGGCCAACGCGCTGGTGAAGTACTTGAGGAAGCGACGACCGACACCAACGAGACGATGAAACATGAATGGCTCTCGCGTGGAAAAAGCTTGAGGGGCGACGTTTCGGGCCGCTCATCGCAACCAAACCCGGCTTGCAGCACCCCATCGCGGCAGTTCGACGGAGTCAACCACCAACCGCTGGGAGCGCAAACCTTGCCCGCGAACGGTTGTGCCGAATAGACCGATTAGAGAATTTACAGCGGCCAGATGGTCAATCCCCCTTGGCGGGTAGAGGAGTTACGCCGCCAAGATTAGGTGGGGATAAACACGTTGATTGTTAAGGACTTACGACAACGCCGCAAATTCCAACAAACTCACTCGCAATTATCGCCAACGTATGGATTCGCGTGGCGTTCCTGAGCAACCGTGGTTGGCCCGCCGTGGCCAGGCAAGACGATCGTCTCGCCCGGCAGGGAAAACAGCTGTTCGCGGATCGACTTTCGGAGCTGCTCGAAGTCGCCATCCGGGAAATCCGTTCTCCCAACGCTTCCGGCAAACAGCACGTCGCCGCCAAACACCACCCACGGCGTGCTGCGCTGCCACAGGAATACCACATGGCCAGACGAGTGCCCCGGAGTGAAACGGGTCGTCAACTCCAGTCCCGCGTAGTCGATCCGTTCGCCTGCCCGCACTGTCCTGTCGGCCGGCGGACTGACAACCGGAGTCCCATACAGACCCGATAAGTTCCGCATCGGATCAACGAGCTTATCCGTTTCGAGCTCCCCGATCACAATCGGGCAACTGGGCCACTGCTTTTTCAACGCCGCGTTACCGCTGATGTGGTCGATGTGCCCGTGGGTGTTCAAGATGGCGGCGGGCGTTAATCGCGTGTCAAACAACCGTTGGAGGATTCGGTCGACATCGAAGCCCGGATCGATCACTACGCAATCCGATCGCCCCGGGAGATTGGCAATGTAGGTGTTCACCGCGAACATCCGCGACGTGATCCGGACGATCTCCGGCCGTGCATGTTGGTCGGCCGTCCGCTCGCTCTTCGCTTGGCTACTTGCTTCCACACTCGCTCCCTATGCCCAACCCGCTCAACGATGACTTAGCTCGCGGGAAAAGTCCTCATCGCGAGCGTCAAACGGTCCGATGCCGCAATCTGGCGACGCGTTTGGTCGAACTCGACGCGTTCAGTCGAACTCGAGTTCAACGGCTTTTTTCGGGTGTTGCAACGGGCACACTCGCCCGTAGCCCGCAAAAATCCGCCTCGCCCGTTCCGGTCTAGTCCGGTACTATACGCGGGGTCGCGGGGACTGTCGACCGACCGCAATGGCTGGGAAATGGATCGAATCTTGGCAAGATTGGTGATGCGGCCCGCGGCGCCAAGGCGATGAAGAACAGGGATCGGACGCACCGCGAAAGGAGTATGGAGCGATGTCGGAGTTGCAATGGATTCGGCGGGCTTTTCTCGAAGCGGCGTGCGTTGGTGGAGCAGGCTTGGCGACCGGTCGACTTTTCGCCGATGAACCGCAGCCTCGAGATCAATTGCGAGAGCCGCTGTTCCGGGTTACCAAAGCGACTGGCAACGATCCGCAAGCGGCCGCGCGAGCAGCCGCCGCCCATCCACTCGATCCGGCCCTGGACATCGCTTACAAGGCGATGCGGCACATTCAGCGGGACATCGCCGACTACACCTGCACGTTCGTGAAACGCGAGCGGATCAAGGACAAGCTGGGCGAATACGAGTACATGTTCGCCAAAGTCCGCAATCGCCGCATGGAAGGCGACAAGGTTGTTGTGCCGTTCGCGATCTATCTGTATTTCCTCAAACCCGATTCCGTGAAGGGCCGCGAGGTCATCTACGTCGAGGGCGCGAACAGCGGCAAGATGGTCGCGCATGAAGGCGGCTTGAAAGGCTCGTTCCTCCCCACAGTTTGGCTGAAACCCGACAGCACGCTTGCGATGTCCGGCAATCGATACCCGATTACCGAAGCAGGCGTCGAGACGCTTGTGACACGGCTGATCGAGAAAGGCCAGCGGGATCGGAAACAGGATGAATGCCAAGTTGAATTTCGCCCCAACGCGAAAATCAATGGGCGCGTCTGCACGCTGCTGAAAGTGCTGCATCCCGTTCAGCGCGACCACTTCGACTTCCACCGTGCCGAAATCTTCGTCGATAACGAGTACCAAGTGCCCGTGCGATACGCCGCTTACATGTGGCCGACCACGCCCGGCGGCGACGCCCCGCTACTCGAAGAGTACACCTACCTCAACATGAAACTCAACGTTGGACTCCGGGATCTCGATTTCGATCACACAAATCCCGACTACGCTTTCGTTAACAGCAAAAAGAAAGCGAGCTAGCGTAGGCCGTGACCTCGCCACCACCCCCGACCAAGCATCTCGTGAGCCGAGCAAACGTGTCTGCGTCTTCGACCGCCGTTGTCGCCCAATCCTGGCGACTGGCCACAATCATGACGCTCTGTCTAACCGCCGCACTCGCGGTTTCTGGCTGCGGTGGCACGCCGCCCAAGCCGCCCGCCGGTTCCGAGGAATCGCCGCTCGATTTGAAAGTCGAAGTGGACGGCGACGCCGCTGCCGAAAACAAATCGCCGTAGGTGACGGCGTTCTGTTGGTTTGCCGCGCCGAACCATGCTTTTCGGCTTGCCGTGCGTCCACCTTTCGAACTCGTTTCGCAGCGCGCGTTCCGATGGACGAGCAAGTCCGTCGTGTCAGGAAATAAAGAGTTGACAAAGGACTAGTTTCCGGACGCTTCACATTCATCGGTGTTCGGAACAGCCGCGTCTGCATTGTCGCACAGCAGCCTCGCCAACACGGCTTGAGCCCGATCCGCGATTCCGGGACAGGAACTCTCCCGCGGTCCCGCCACATTCAGGACGCCAACCTGAGCGGCCAAAAGCCAGCGTCTGGAAGCGTTCCAATCGATAGGCCGCGCGAGATCAATCAACCGAAGCGGCTTCCCGTGAAGCTGCGCCAGTCGCCGCGTTAACGCCGTACCCGCGGTCAGCGGTCCCTGGTGGAGAATCAGGGTCGCATCGGAATCGAGAATGTTTTTCTCCGTGCGGATGTCGTACCGCGTCGAATCGGTCTCGCGTAAGTCGTAACGCAACGGCACTCGGCCGTCCTCAGCTCGGCGTCCGCGTGGACACCAGCCACCATGAGCCACGCCGATCGCTAGGGCCGCGTCCAACGCCCCGCGATCCACGCCAGTTTGGCCCCCTGAGACGATCCGGTTCACGGGACAATTCGTGAACAGACGAACTTCGCCACCACAGCCGCTCGCCGAAATCGCAATCGATGCCGCCTTCACCGCACCTCGCGAGTTCCCGCAACGAACCGTGTCGGCAGACACCGGTGGCGAGGTCGCTGGGGAAACCGCAGGCGGGGACGCTGGGGACGGAACGGGCGACGACACGCGAACGGACGCGGACGTCGTCACGGGCGCCTTTCCGCGACCCGCAGACGAGCGCTGCGGCTCCGGGGATTCCGATCCTGTTCCAACTCGCTCGCCCAAATCGGCTTCTTCGTCAGCGGCTCCCATCGTGGATCCTCCCGGAACGCCTGCTTCACCAGCCGGTCCTCCAAACTATGGAAACTGATGATCGCCGCCCTTCCTCCCGGGCGTAAGCAGCGAGGCAAACAAGCCAAGGCACGCGTCAATTCATCCAATTCACCGTTCACCGCGATCCGCAGCGCCTGGAAAGTCCGGGTCGCCGGATCGATCTTGTCATGCCGCGAGCGTGGAACGACCCGGCGGAGCAACTCGCCTAACTGCGCCGCTGTGCGAATCGGGTCGCGTTCGCGACGCGCGACAATCTCCCGAGCGATCCGCCGACTATGCCGTTCCTCGCCGAACTGGAAGATCAAATCGGCCAGGGCGTCGGTCGGCAAGCGTCGCAACAACTCCCAAGCGGGCCGGCCCGTCGAAGTGTCGAAACGCAAGTCCAACGGTCCGTCGCTGTGAAAACTGAATCCACGTTCGTCGTCCGCCAATTGGTCGCTCGACAAACCCAAATCCAACAACACTCCATCCAACGGCTCCCAAGACAGTTCCGACAACACCTCGGGTAAATCGGCGTAGCTGGCATGCACCAGTCGCACCGGCAATCCCGCCAACCGTTCAGCGGCGCGGGCTACCGCCCCCGCGTCGCGGTCAATGGCGAGCACACCCCCCGAGTCGCCCAACCGCTCCGCCAGCGCACGGGTATGTCCCGCGCCACCCAGTGTTCCATCAGCGATCCGCGATCCAGCGCGCGGTTCAAGCCAATGGAGCACCTCCTCGAGCAAAACCGGCACATGCACAGTCGCGTGAGGGTTCGACGGCGCGGCGTTCGCGTCATCGGTGGAAGCGGCGGAATTCGTGGGGGCCGTCGATGTCATCTCGGTGGTTTTAGCCGGCCATCGCCTCGGCCGCCAACATTGGCCCCAACATCCGACATGCCGAACCGCCGCCGCCACGGTGGCCAACGCCACGATCCGTTGAACAGATTCCTTCGAATCGGACGCGGTCACCGCACCGTGAAATTGACAAACCGAGCTCCACCGCCCTATCCTTTGAATAATGTCCGTCGCCGTTGCCGGGGAGCATGAACTCGCTGATGAACACGCCCCAATGGTACTGCAAGCTTGCCGGCTGCGAGATCGGACCGCTCGCGGAACACCAGTTGATCGCGATGGCCCGTGAAAAACGATTGGCTCCCAACGACTTAGTGCGACGGGACGGCAGCCGCTGGGTGCCCGCCGGCAAAGTCAAAGGTCTCTTTCCCGCCGATTCCCCGATCGCGGCGACTTCCGCGTCATCCCCTGCCCAACCAGCGGCCGCCCGCGCCGAGGATGTCTCGCCGCGAACCGAGGCGTCGCCTAGCTCGCCGACGACCGTACCAGCCTCCACGACTGTGCCAGCCTCCTCGACCGTGCCAGCCTCCACGACTGTGCCAGCCTCTGAGACCGTGCCACCTGCCGCGATCAGGTCGGTCGTCAAGCATGAAATCACAGCGGATTGGGCCCCGGAACCGACAGCGGCGATCCCCGCTGGCAGCCTTCCCCAAGTTCCGTTCTCGGATTCCCCCGTAACGCCAGCGGCGATTGACAGCCACGCCTCCCTAGGCGCGTCCTCATCCGGCACCTCGGTGAGCTCAACGGCCAGCAACACTGGCCCTTCTAGTGGTAGGCCGTATCAGGCAACGCCCCCCAGCGCGCCGACGGCAGGGGTGGCGCCGGCCCAAGCTCGCCCAGCGGTGGCTAGCGATTCGGGTGCCGCTCCGGGAGGAACTGCTGGCGGCGGTGGCGCCCGCACCGGTGCCAGCGCGATCAACCTCGCGCCCGGCGCGACGCTAGGCAATTACCGTATCCTCGCGACGCTCGGCGAGGGGGGAATGGGCGTGGTGCTCAAGGCGCAGCATGTCCGAATGGAGCGAATCGTCGCGCTGAAGGTGCTCCGCGGACAGGCCACCGAGTCGCCAGCGGCGATCAAGCGGTTCCAGCAGGAAGTGAAGGCGGCGGCACGTCTCGTCCACCCCAACATTGTCACCGCGTACGACGCCGACGAGGTCCAAGGCGTCCATTTTCTGGTGATGGAGTTCGTCGACGGCCAGAACCTCGCCGATTATCTGGCTGCCCGTGGCCGCCTCGAACTGACCCAGACGATCGACTTCATCACGCAAACCGCAACGGGACTCGCGTACGCCCACAGCAAAGGTGTCGTGCATCGCGATATCAAGCCGGGCAACTTGTTGGTCGACAAAGACGGTGTCGTCAAGATTCTGGATATGGGGCTAGCCTCGATTCGCGAATCGAGGGATGGAGCCGACTCGACGGATGGCGACGTCCATGCCGACGTGACCCAAGCCAACCAATTGCTCGGCACCTTCGACTACATGCCGCCCG
>JBJTOW010000504.1:0-3397 GCA_046074805.1 Planctomycetota bacterium
GTCGATCGGCGTCTCGGTGATCTTTCCCCCGTTAAGTGCCAAGCAGGAAAAGAACTGCTTGTCGGAGTTCGCTCGATAGCCAACCAAACCCGGAACCACGGAAGGGTAGGAAGGGTAAATCAGTAGGTTTTGAAATGAGCCGCGTTGATAGTCGATTTGGCGGAGGCTTTCCCAATCGAGGGCCGCGGCATCGATGCCTGTGCGCATGCCCGCATCAGCAGCAACACGGTTATGACAGCCAACGATCCATAACACTTCGCCTTGAAAGTCGAATCCAACGGGTTGCCACCCGGGAGGCGAGAAACCACGCAGTTCGGCCGTGCCGGCGGACAGGTCGGCATCCACGGCGTAGAGCTTCGGCGCCCCGATGTTGCCGAGAACCGCGCGAAGATAGCGGCCGCAAACCGAGAATTCATGCCCAAGGAAACGCCCCTTGGGAACCTGCTCGCACAATTGCACGGATGGGTTGCGAGGATGAACGCCGAACATCATGCGACGATCGACGGAGACGTAAACATAGCTTCCGTGGGGAAAAAAATTCGCCGCCCCGTAGCTGTCACTTTGCTGATTCGCCCAGAGCCGTAGCGGAAACGGCGAGACGCGAAAAATGGCCGGCAGTTCGTCCAACCCAGACATTTCGCCCGACGCATCGTGCGCAAGAACCGAGTGCCGGGTTCGCCGATCCAACAACTTTGAGAGATCCAGAGTCGCTTTCCGCAGCGATTGTTCGCCCGTTTCCGTTCGCCGCACCAGTTCAAAACGTCCCTCGCGATCCACCAAGGCGGCGAACAGCCGCGCGGGTCCGTTGGCCCGCAACGCTGCGCGGAATTCGCGGTCGTCCCACACTTCGCGGGCCGTGACCAGGATCGCCTCGCTCTGTTCTTCGCCAAGCCGACTATCCGAACTCCAAGCCGCCAGCGCAGCGCCCGGATGCGGTTGCGGCGAAAGCGCGCCGAGCAACGCGTTCAGCCCTTCCCGCGAATCGACCGTCACCGGGGCGACAGCCGAGTCAGCGGCCCGCGCGATTCGCAATCGGCCGCGACGGTCGGTCGTGGCAGCCATCGCAAGCGTCACGGCGGCGGCGAACACCCGCGACACGCCCCACAGCCGTATACCCGTGTCGACGAGAACCGAACGGTCGCGGGCCAGCGCGGCCGGTGGCGACTCGCGGCGCAAATACAGAGATTCTCCAAGCGCAAGCCGCGTCGCAAACACCAGATCGTCGTGCGCCAGTTCGCTCTGCAAAAGCCGATCCGGCGTCCCGCGATTGGAAATGTCCGCGAAGCCACCGTCGAGCCTTGTTTCCCGCAGCGCCAGCGGCTGCGGCAATGACACAACCCCCATCAACTGCCGCGCGAGCCCCGCGATTCCCTGAAGTAGCTCGTCGTCGAATGATCCACCAATCAACGAACGAACACGTTCGACGATCTCCGCCGCGAGTTCCTCGGGGGCCGCCTTAGGAGCCGCATCGAGCCCGGTCGCCATGCGCTCGCGAACGGCGGCCGGATCGAGTTCCGCAAGTCCCGCAAGGAACTGCCGCCACGCGTATCGACCCGAGTTGGCCGGTGCCAGTGGACGTCCACTTCGATCGACCGCCCACACCGCTTCAGGCACGCCATCCGCGACCGCTGCTAACAGTTCCGGCTGATAAGAGTCAGCGGGACCAGCGAGCCTCTGGAATACCGACTCGGCGATCGCGCGTTTCGCGGGGAGCGTCGCGCGCACATCGCCGTTCCACTGGGAAACGCGGTCGAGTGCTGCGAGCAATACGGCGGTTTGCGTTTGGTCCGGACAATGGCCATCGACAGACCAGCTGTCGACGCTCAAAGACGCGCGGGAGGCGGCCATCCAGTTGTCGCGCGTCGCGGCCGCCACGAGCAATAACATGTCTAGCGGAGGCAGCGGACGCCCGCTGAAGGCCGACAACATCGCGTGCAGTTCCGACGCGAAACAGATCGTTTCGCCCGAACGCCAGCTAATAACGCCGCCGCCGTATTCCCATCGCCAAAAGCCGTCGGCCGGCGGGACCAAGTAGGACAGAACTGGCAGCGAAAGCGGTTCGTCCCTCATGACGGCTCTCCATCGAATGGCTGGCCGCCGCCGGACAACAATCTCCGCCGCGTTTCCCTCACCGCCGAGCGACTGGTGCGCGCAAACCACGCGGCCTCGATCCGTTCCACATGCTCATCCGGAAACCACAGCGCCAAATCGCCATCGGCTAACAACCACATTCGATGGAGAATCCGCGAGTCGATCGCCGGCGCCCAGCGCCAACCGAGTGGCGTGGCGATGCCGCAGACTTCGCGCCAACGCTCGCCCCGAACCGCCAAAGCGTTTGCTGCTTGGGTTTGTGCTTGGGCGGCCGCCACTCGGACGATACAGCGTCCCCGAGCATCGGCTGCGAAGTCGGTGTTCTCCCAAGTCGCTCGCGGCGAGCGTTCCACGAACGCGCACCAATCGGCAACGGTAGTGAGCACGACATTCGCTGGCTTTGTCGCCTGCTTTGCCGCCTGTTCTGCCGCCTGTTCTGCCGCCGACCCTACCGCTGACCCTAACGACGACACGGTCGGCGGGCTCACCCGAACCAATCGCACGGCGGTCCGCTCAACAGAGCCGCTTGCGGAGACCGACGGTCCAGCAGAGTGCCGGCTTCGAAGTTCCGCAGACTCGGGTAACAACAGCGTCAACCGCTCGCGGAGTGGCCCCCATGCTAGTGGCGGCAGTTTCCCGGTCGGCAACGTGGCCTCCACGGGCGTCAACCAACCATCCGCCCGCACTCGAAACCGGCGAGCCTGCGGAATTCCGCAAAGCAACTGATCGAGCTTTTCGTTGCTCCCGGGACCGTGCACCCAGAACCATTCGCCATCGTCGGCGACGCGAACGTCGGCCAAGTCGCGGAGAGGGAGCAACATGTCGACGTAGGCGCGGGGGATAGCGGCGGCCCAGGCGTTCATCGGTTGACATCCAAGCGAGTCCACACCTGATCCACCAAGTTTTGCAATTCGGTCCGTTGAGCATCGTTAGCGATCCACTGGCTGCGGCTGGCGAGCCAACCGAGCGCCTCGCGGAGTCGGTGGCGGCGTGGCGCATCATCGGCGGTCGCGGCGGCGTCGGCCTGTTCGGCTAACTCGCGCAAACTGGCCGCCAGCCGTTCCGCGTCGAACTCGGGCTGTTCAACGGCACGCGGGTGGGCTTGGTCACGGCTGGCCGGCGTGGCGTCAAAGGCGTCTTGCAACTGGCGGTCGATGAGCGAACGGATGATGGGCTGTTGTTCCTCGGTGTCCCAGATGTAACGCAGGACCCACAGATCGGTGGCGTTGGCGGCGGAGCGGCCGCAGAGCAGGGCGCTGGCCGCGACGAGCCGTTGCAGTTTGACCACTCGTCGATCCGAAACGGC
>JBJTOW010000505.1:0-8304 GCA_046074805.1 Planctomycetota bacterium
GCCGCCGCCGTTGGCGGTCGAGCCGAGTGGCGATTTCGAATCACTACCATCGATGATCCCCAGGCGGGCATGGCTGCGGTTGGCGACCCGCGCGAGTCTCTCCGCGTTCGCCGGAAGCTTGGCGGGACAAGGGCGTTTGGCGGCCATCGCGCCGGAAGCATTGGCCGCTTCAGGACAAACGGCAACGCCTTCACTTAGTTATGCGACGGGCTGGAACCGAGCGAAGTCCGTGATCGTCGTGTTCGCCAGCGGCGGGCAGAGCCAACTGGACATGTGGGATCCCAAGCCGGACGCGCCGCTGGATGTGCGCGGCGATTTTCGCGCGATCGCGACGCGGATGGCGGGCGTACAGTTAGGCGAGCATTTGCCGCGAGTGTCACGGATGATCGACCGCTGCACGCTGGTTCGAAGCATGTCCCACGAGGATCTTGATCATGGGTCGGCGGTCTATTTGGCGTTGACGGGTCATTACCATCCACGCCGCTCGTCCAACCCTCCGCCCGCGAACACCGATTTTCCGACGCTCGGTGCGCTCGTCCGCCGCTTGCGGCCTTCCAGCCGTTTTTTATGCGACGCTTTGCATTTGAACGGGCCAGCCTTGGTGCCAACCACGGTGTCTCCCGGACAAAATGGAGGCTTTTTAGGGCGTGGCGTTGAACCGTGGGTGGTCGGTGATGTGATCGACTCGCGCGGCGCCATGCCCGGGTTGGAGCCACGGGGCGATTGGGCCGCCGAGCGTCTTGATTCGCGTCTTGCGCTCAAACGATCGCTCGACCGGTTTCGTGGCGAGCTCGACACGTTGTCCGAGGTCTCGGATTTGAACCGGTGGTTCGCGGAAGCCCGCCGCTTGCTCGATCAGCCCGCCGCTCGTGTCGCGTTCGATTTGGAACGCGAGTCGGCGGCCACTCGGTCGCGGTACGGCCGCCATCGTTCGGGACAAGCGATGTTGCTGGCGCGGCGGTTGGTCGAAGCGGGCGTGCCGTATATCAACGTGATTTGGAACCATTCCAATCGCGGCCAAGACACACAACCGGACGACACCGACGCCTACGGATGGGACACGCACAACGACATTTTTTCCGCGCTGCGCGATCGGCTTTTGCCGCGATTCGACGAGAGTTTTTCGGCTTTAATCGAGGACTTGGACGAACGCGGAATGCTGGACGACACCTTGGTGGTCTGCATGGGCGAATTCGGCCGGGCCCCTCGCGTGGCGCTGGAACCCCGTTTCGCGGGCGCTACGCCGGGACGCAAACACTGGGCCAGCGTCTACTCCGTGGTTTTTGCCGGCGCTGGAGTTCAGCGCGGCGCAGTGGTTGGCCGGTCCGATCGAATGGGCGCGGAACCCCTCACGTCACGCTACGGACCATGGGATATCGCGGCGACGATCTTCCATGCGCTCGGTATCACGCCGGACGCCGAGTACCGCGATGCGGCCGACCGTCCCTTCCGAGCCAGTGAGGGGCGGCCGATGTCGGAAATTTTCGCCTAGGACTTCGTCGGTTCTTGGTTTTCCGGGTACGACGGACTTCCCAGTCCGTCGCCGCCAGTGCCGCGCGGCAGATGGGGAAGTTCGTTGAATGCATACCAAGCCATGGCAACCCGCGTGGCAGTTGTCAGCCAGCACAACGCCGTGAACGTCCAGGCCAGCAACGCGAACCACGAAGGCGCCAGACAGAAGGCAAGGAAAAACGCGATAGTCTCGGTTCCCTCCATCAAACCGCGATGGTAGGGAAAAGACTTCGCCCCAGTTGTCACCCGCGCCGTGGTACTGGCTGCCACCGCGACGGTCTTCGATGCCGAATCCGCTGTTGTGGACGCTAGACCAGCGGAGCCTCGTTTGGCCAGCATGATGGCGAATGTCAAAAACGACCCGCCTGTGCCGGAGAAACTGTGGGCCAGGCAGAACGCGGGCAACCAATGCTCAGGAGCACCGACGGCGAACCCAAGCGGCACGGCGGCGTAGAAGATCGTATCGCAGACCGAATCAAGATAACCGCCCCAGTCGGAAGCAGTCGTGCGTCGCGCCACCGCGCCGTCCAGTCCGTCCGCTACGCGGTTCGCGACAATAAGCAGCAGCGCCCAGTGGTACTCGCGGTACGCAAGCGCGCCGCAAGCCGCGATTCCGGCGACAAAGCCGGCGACAGTGACCGTCGAGGCGGAAACGCCACGGCGGACAAGCCAAGCGGCCGGCGGTTCCAACAACGGGTCGACGATCCGCCGGGCCACACGATCCAACATGACTGGCCACGCCCCGGCTAATGCGCCCGCTGCCCCGGTTTCGCGCCGGAGTCCACACCGAGCAGGAACACTTCTTTCTCGCCGGGTCCTACGGCCACAATCATGCCTTCACTCAGCCCGAACTTCATCTGACGCGGGGCCAAGTTCGCCACGATTAACACCAGTCGCCCGACAAGCTGTTCCGGGCGGTAAGCCGCCTTGATGCCCGCGAAAACGGTTCGCTTGTGCTCGCCTCCCAGGCTAACCGTCAACTTCAGCAATTTCTTCGCCTCGGGCACGTCCTCGGCGGACAAAACCCGCGCCACCCGCAAGTCGACCTTCGCGAACTCGTCAATCGTGATCTGCGAAGCGAGCGGTTCGGCCAGCAGCGATGCGTCGCTGTCGGCCGAAACTGGCGCGGCTGAAACTGGCGCGGCCGAAACTGGCGCGGCTGTAACTGGCGCGGCCGCCGGCGTTGGGTTGGCGGCGGCGGCTGGGGTCGTCGTGGCGGGGAGCGGCGCGCCTTCTTTACTATCTTCGATCATGGCGTCGACATCCTTCTTTTCAAGTCTTTTCATGAGGTGTTGGAACGGGGCCAAGGGCGTGCCTACGAGCGGCGTTTGGGCGTCGCTCCAGTGCCCAATCGGCGTATGGAGCAACGCGGCGGTCTGCTCAGCCAGTCCCGGCAAGATCGGAGCCAAGTAGACAACCAATTGCCGGTAGAGGTTCAGAGCGACCGTGCACACATCGCGCAGCCGCTGAGTCTGGGCCGGATCGGACTTGATCTTCCACGGAGCTTGGCTGTCGAAATACGCGTTTGCGCGATCCGCCAGTTCCATGATCAACCGCGTCGCTCGACTGTAGTCGCACGCGTCGAACGCGGCCGCAATCTCCTGTCCAGCCGCCGCCGCATGGGCGAACAAGCCGCCATCGTCGGGGTAGACGGCCGCGAGTCCCTTGTCCTGGATCAGCTTCGCCGAGCGGCTGGCTAGGTTGACGACTTTGTTCACCAAGTCGGCGTTAACCTTGTTGACGAACTCTTCAAGGTTGAGGTCGAGGTCGTCTAATCGCGGGCCGAGTTTGGACGCGTAGTAATATCGAAGATAGGCGGGGTCTAGCCGCCGCAAGTAGGCTTCCGCCTTGATGAACGTGCCCTTCGATTTGGACATCTTTTCGCCACCCACGGTCAGGAACCCGTGAATGTGGACTTTGGTCGGCAAACTGTAGCCCGCCGCCCGCAACATCCCAGGCCAGAACAACGTATGGAAGTACGTGATGTCCTTGCCGATGAAATGATGGATTTCGGTCCCTTCGCTCTTCCACCAATCGTCGAACGTCTCGCCATGCCGCTGGCACCATTCGGCGGTCGATGCCATGTAGCCGATCGGCGCGTCGAACCAAACGTACCAGTAATGCCCGGGACTATCGGGGATCTCGAACCCGAAGTAAGGCGCCGGCCGAGAGACATCCCAGTCCCGCAGCGGCTCGTTGAGAAAATGTCCCTTAAGGTAGTTGGCCACCTCAGGCTGCAGATGTTCGCCGCTTTGGGTCCACGATTCCAGGAATTCGTGGAGTTGTTCAAGTTCCACGAACAGGTGTTTTGCGGCCCGCAGTTCGGGACGAGCTCCCGACAGCACGCTAGTCGGCTCGATCAGATCGCTGGGACTGTAGGTCGCGCCGCACTTGTCGCAGCTATCGCCATACTGATTCGCCGCCCCGCATTTCGGGCAAGTGCCCTTCACGAAGCGATCGGCCAGAAACGTTCCAGCTTGCGGATCGAACAGCTGGGAAACCTCGCGTTCCACCACCAGCCCAGCTTGCCTCAAGGCGCCCCAAAACAGCCCGCAAAGTCGTCGGTTCTCGACACTGTTTGTGCTGCCGTAGTTGTCGAAGGCGATGTCGAAACCGGCGAAGTCGCGTTGATGAGCGGCGCTCATCTCCGCGATCAACGCCTCCTCGGAACGCCCCTCTTGCCGAGCACGAATCATGATCGCCGTGCCGTGGGTGTCGTCGGCGCAGATGAAGACGCACCGCCGCCCCCGCAGCTTTTGAAATCGTACCCAGATATCGGTCTGGATATACTCGACCAAGTGTCCGATGTGGATCGGACCGTTGGCGTACGGCAGCGCCGCCGTCACAAGTATCCGCCGTTCCACGCTGGTCATCCCCTTTCCGCTCAATCCGCCCGCCGCCATTCGCTCCGTCCAGTTTGGCTCGAAGGGCCGCATTGTACTCCATCCGCCGCCCACTGCGCGACACCGATCACCGGTTCCTCGGCCCCCCGCGTTGTTGCGTCGTATGTGGCGGCTCGATCGGAGATTGCGCCGAATTCCATCGGGAACGCGCGGTCAACCGCCAACCTGGGCGACTGGACAGACGGCTTGTTACCCGACTACCATATCGGCAGAGTTTATCCGGCGAAGTCAACCAGGTGAGTCCCATGCCGATCATCAAGTTCCTCAAGGAAAAGAAGGAAATCGAAGTGCCTCAAGGAGCTTGGCTCCGCGAGGAGGCGGTCAAGGCGGGGATCAACCTGAACTGTGGCGTGAACGGCATTGGAGCCTCGATCAACAAGTTCGTGAATTGCCAAAGCATGGGCACATGTGGCACGTGCCGCGTTTTGATCAAAAAGGGAATGGAAAACACCAACCCGATGACGTTGCGGGAGAAGTTCAAGTTCAAGGTTCCCGTGCCCGAGCCGGTTCCGGTTTGCTTGATGTTCATCGGTCACGAAAAAGAGATGCGGCTCGCGTGCATGACGCAGGTCAATGGCGACATCGAAGTGGAGAGCTCGCCCGAATTCAACTTGTTCGGGGTGAACTTCTTCAGCTAGCGGGCGGGAACGCCATCTCGGGAGAGCGAACGATAAACTCCTTCCTGCGGACATCGGTTTCGAGGGCGCGGCTGTGAAACAAGTTGTCGCCATCGTAAAGCCGTACCTCGCGGAGAAAGTGCTCGAAAGCCTTAGGCGAGCTCCAATCGAGGCTTTAAGCGTAGGCGAGGTCAAGGGCTACGGACGTCAGAAGAGCTACCTGAGCGAGTACGGTCCGTCGGAGTACTCGCTGGCCTTCTTGCCAAAAGTGGAAATCACTTTGTGGGTCGACGATGCCCGCGTCGAAGAGATCGTCCGGAAGGTCGTCGAGGTCGCCCGCACGGGCCGAATGGGCGACGGGAAGATCTTTGTGCTTCCGGTGATCCGAACGAGCGGCGCCATCGACATCGCAACCGGCGACCGTTCGTAGTTCCACCTCGTACGACGGACTTCCCAGTCCGTCGCGCTTCCTGCGGCGACGAATGAGGAACTCGGGAACAAGGGCTGAGTGGGCTGCCAATGACCGCTGAGACGGATTGGCGACGTCCACCCACGAACCAAGGCTCGCCGTTCGATCGGTTTCTCAACAATCGGGTCAGGCACCAAGATTGTCACCAAACCGGGAACTCGCGCGCCTGAGTGTCAACGAAACCCGATCGAATCTTCGCCATCTCCCATTCGGTTTCCGGTCACCCAATGACGCGACGATAGCGGTTGGCTTTGATTCGGGATTGGGAATGACCAGCGGCGCGCCGACCTTGCGGGCAACTGCCGTTCGCCGATGAATCGACGGTTTCACCCCGCGTCGCCGAGCCAAGGCAGCGACGCAATCGGGTGGCAACACGGTTGAAACGCATACGGGCGGCTTGCGGACGAATCGACAGCCGATCGCCGATCGCCCGCCACCCCAAACCGGCCTGCACCATTTGCACCAGTCCGCGCTCGGACATCGAAAGCCCCTGAACAAGCTTAGTCCACTGATCGGCTACATCGATCGGTTCCATAAACTCGTTCGCCGACTGGACGAAACCAGCCAGACAACGCGCTGGAGGCGTTGCCGCGCCAACGTGGTGTGGACTGATCCGCGCGCCGCGTTGACAACGACGCTCGTTGACCACCGCTTTGTTGATCGTCCCGAATACGTAGGCGCCTACATTATCCACGTGGATCGGCAACCGCCGACGCCACAGTTCTAACAGCATTCTTTGCAGAACGTCCTCAGGATCGACCGGCGGGCAACCCGTCGAGCGTTCGTGGACGCGACGCTGGATCCGATCGAGCAACTCTTTCCGGAAACGCTCGGCCAATTCGGCGAGTGCCGCACGTTCACCACGAAAAAAACGCTGCCACGCCAGCACCTCTTCCGGCGATTCGCGACCGTCACTGACGATCGCCGAGGACACTTCGGCCGTCGAGCACCGCGACGCCAAGAGCGGTGGGCACGCCACACCGGCCGCTCGAACCGATAAAACAGAAGGCTCGGAAAACGCCGACCAAGCGGAGCTGGAAACCCTCATGGGAGCACCTATTAAAGACACCACCGTACCCCATCGCGTCGCCGCGATGGGGCCATGGCGTCGGCGCCCCACGCACCGAACAACCGTTAACGCCTCTTATCACTACGGACCCGGATTGTGGCGAATATGGAGTTGGTTTCGCAATAGGGGGAACGCTTTCTGGATCGTCGGCCCGCTGGTTTGGTTATTTTGGCCCGCGTTGATGGGCGGACACATCGCCGCGCTGCGCGATGGCGGCCATTACTACATTCCGCTGTGGAGTTGGATGCGGGACACGGCCGCAGCCACCGGCGAGTGGCCGCGCTGGAACCCCTGGGAAAACACCGGCGTTCCGCTCGCCGGCGACCCGACCGCCGCACTGTGGTATCCCGGACTCTGGCTGTTCCGTCTCCCGCTTTCGTTCGACGTGGCTTACAACGCTTTCCTCGCGTTGCATCTCGCGCTGGCGGCCATCGGGGCCAGCCGTGCCGCTACCTGCGTGCTGGCAGCGGATCGAATTGCCGACGAATTCGACGACCTCAACGCTGAGCGGACCGCGGTGCGTCTCCAGCCGAGCCGCCACGCGAGAATCGCCTCGCGGCTCGCCGCTATCTCGTACGCGCTGGGTGGCGCGGTGCTCTTCAACTACGCCAATCCCATTTATCTGATTGGCGCCGCGTGGCTTCCCTGGGGACTGGCGTCATTGGTGCAATGGCTCTTTGTCTCCGATAACACCGAGGCCACGATCGATTCCACAAGGTCCCTGGCGCTCCTTGGCGGTAGGTCGCACCAAACGATACCGCATCGTTGGCTTACGTGGCAGTTGCTGTCAGCTCGCCCTCCGACTTGGCTTCCGCCGGCCGGACTGGTCGTCGCCATGGCAATGATGGTCACCGGCGGCGATCCGCAAGGCGCCGTCCATCTCGTATTGATAGGAATCGCTGCATCCTGGTTTCGTCGTGGTGACGAAATGGGAGTAGTACGCAGATTCGCCCATACCGTCGGTGGACTCGCCATCGCCAGCGTGCTCGCCGCCTTGATCGCCGCGCCACTCGTTCTACCAACGCTGTCCACGTTGGCGACCTCGGAGCGTACAGGCGTCCATGGAATCGCCGACGGTTTCGAAATGAACCGTTACGAGTTCAGCATCGGGCCGTGGCGGTGGCTGGAATTGGCGTGGCCGAATGTCGGTGGCCGAATGTTCCCGGAGCATCGTCGTTGGTTTTCGGCGATTCCCGCCGAGGGCCGAGTTTGGACCCCGTCGCTTTACGCGGGCGGTGTTCCACTTTTGCTCGCGCTCGCCGCGATGTTTTCGTGGGGAACACGGTCGGGCCGCGATCCGATGCCGATCGCTGCCAGCGGCCGAAAACGCTTTCAGTTGTTGCGTTTCACCACGAGCGATCGGCACGGTCCTTTCCAGTTCGGATCGACCACGCGTTGGCTTCGGTTCATTTTGGTAACCGCATGGCTGGCCGCCTGCGGACATTACGGTCTCGGTTGGGTTTGGATGGAACTGCGTAACGCTTGGGGAATTTCCAACATCGGCCCTGAAATGAACGGCCATCTTGGAGGACTCCATTGGCTGTTGACATCCGTAATCCCCGGATATTCGTTGTTTCGTTATCCCGCGAAATGGACCGGCGTCGGGTCGCTCGCTCTCGCCTGGCTCGCCGCGCGCGGCTGGGTCGTGTTCGCCAGCCGAAGGCGTTTGGGAATCGCTCGTTTGTTGTTGGTCGCCGGGCTGTTGGCCACGTTGGGCGCGGCGATCGGCGAGCT
>JBJTOW010000506.1:0-3243 GCA_046074805.1 Planctomycetota bacterium
ATTCGTCGTCGCACGACAATAACAACCTGCCGATCCTGCTGGCGGGCGGCCGGTTCCAACACCGCGGCCACGTGGCTTTCGATCAAAAGGACAACAAGCGGATGGCGAACCTGTTCCTGCGGATGCTCCGGCACATGGATATCGACGCCGACCGATTCGGCGCCAGCGACGGAATCGTGGACGAGATTTAAGCTCGAGGGGAGTTTTTAGTTTTCGGTTTTCTGTTTTCAGTTTTCAGTCGTAGATCGAGGTGGCTTGTTGGCAGGTATTAAGAGTTTTAGTAACCGTTCATCGGTCGGAGGCTCAATAGCGTAACCCGAATCGCAAAAGAGAGCCATCAACCACCGGAACTGCGCAACTGACAAACTTATGCTTTGGGTCCCGATATCCGGCGTCCGACTCGTGTTCGGTGACGAGTCTCCATCACTGAAAACTGAAAACTGAAAACCGCCCACCGACAACCGACAACCGACAACCGACAACTGGCACCCGACAACTATGCCCTCACCCTCTCAATACTGGCTTCTCAAAACGGAGCCCGAATCGTTTTCGATCCAGGATTTAGCGCGATCGCCGGGGCAGACAACTTGCTGGGATGGCGTGCGGAATTATCAGGCGCGGAACTTTATGCGCGACCAGATGAAGGTGGGCGATCGGGTGTTGATCTATCATTCCAACGCTGACCCGCCGTGTGTCGTCGGAACGGCGGTGGTGGCGCGTGAAAGTTATCCAGATTCGTCGGCTTGGGATCCGGCGAGCGTCTATTACGACGCGGATTCGAAGCGCGACGCGCCACGTTGGTTTATGGTGGATGTGAAGCTAGACAGCGTGCTGCCACGGTCGTTGCCGTTGGATGAACTGCGGTCGATGCCAAAATTGGCGGGTATGGAACTGTTGCGAAAGGGCTCGCGGCTGTCCGTGCAACCGGTGAAGAAGGCCGAGTTCGACGCGATTTTAGCGGCTGCTCGGAAGCCTCCGCAAACGCGTTCGAGTTGATGAGAACGCTTGGCGAGCTTGTTGGGCGTCACAGCTCGATGGTGGGAAACCTGGATGACGACAATGTTCCGCAACAGGATCCGGTATGAATGCTTCGCGGCCTGATTACTGGCGTATCTTCCTGGCGTTCGCCCGCAATAGTTTGGTTCGGGACATGACGTTCCGCGCGAATTTCTTAATCGAGTGTGTATCATCGTTATCGTGGGCCTTGATGAATCTTGGCTTTTACGCCCTGATTTTCAATTATACGGACCAGATTGGCGCGGCGAGCGGCTGGGGAAAGTACGAGTTCTTTACTTTTCTGGCCACGTCGATGCTGGTGAATAGCTTGGTGCAAGCGTTCTTTATGCCGAACTGCGAGGAGTTCAGCGAGCTTATAAGGACGGGGCATTTGGACTTCGCGTTGCTTAAGCCGATCGATACGCAATTCCTTGTGTCGTTGCGCAAGGTCGACTGGTCTTCGCTCGCCAATTTTTTGTTGGGTTTGGCATTGTTGGTTTACGCTCTGAGCGGCTTGGCGACGGCCCCGACGGGCGTTTGGCGGCTGCATCCGTTGTCAGTGGCGCTATACCCGGTCTATCTGTTGTGCGGGGTCGGAATACTCTACAGCTTGATGATCGCGTTGGCGGCGACAAGCATCTGGTTGGGCCGGAACCAAACGCTCTACGATTTCTGGTTCTACATCACGAACTTCTCGCGGTATCCGATGGAGATTTACGCGGGACGGCTGGGTTCACCGTTGCGGTGGACGTTCACCTATTTGGTGCCCGTCTAATCGTGGTCAATGTGCCGGCGCGGCTGCTCGCCTTGCCGTTGCATCCGGACAACGTTTGGTTGTGTGGGTTCGCGCTGCTGGCCGCCTGCGGCAGTTTCCTGGCGTCGCGGGTCTTGTTTCGGCGGGCGTTGGAAGCGTATCGCAGCGCCAGCAGTTAAGTTCGCATCTGGGGTGTTTTTGATGAACGATGCCGCGCGGCCGTCGCTGTTGCTTTCTTACGCTCGACTCCTGCGAATCCCCAACGTGTTCACGGCGTTGGCTGATATCGGAATGGGGTTGGCCTTTGTCGGTTTTCCGGTCGAGAAGTATGGATTGGCGGCGGCCGCCTTGGGCCTCGCTTCGGCGCTCTTGTATCTGTCGGGCATGGTTCTCAACGATCTGTTCGATTTGGAAATCGACCGCGTCGAGCGTCCCGAGCGTCCGTTGCCGTCAGGACAGATTCCACTGGTGAAGGCCCAATGGCTCGGCTTCACGTTGCTGGGCGGCGGAGTGGTTGCTGCGTGGGCGGCGGGGCTCGGCTTGCCCAATGGGGCGGCGATGCCATGGCGGAGCGGCGTGGTCGGGCTGTCGATCGCCGTTTGTGTTCTGCTTTACAACCGCGTGCTCAAACATACGTTTTTAGGGCCGCTCGGGATGGGGTTGTGCCGCTGTGGCAACGTGCTGCTGGGGATGAGTTTGGCGGGATTCGCCGCCACAGGCAAAGAACCTGGGTGGCTGGGGTACGAGCCCAGTCAATGGATGACGGCGGCCGGAATTGGCGTCTACATCGTGGGCGTCACCTGGTTCGCACGGACGGAGGCGGCGACCAGCGCGCGGGTACCATTGGCGGCGGCGCTGATCGTGATGGCGGGCGGCATCACGCTGCTCGGCCTGATGCCCAATTACGCGGGCACTTATGGCGAAGTGCGTTTCAAGCCGGACATTTTCTGGCCCGTGTTGCTGGCCGCTCTCTTTGTGCCGCTGGCCCGCGGCGGTGGAAACGCTGTGCTGTATCCCGACGCGCGGCACGTCCAGCGAGTGGTCAAGGCGAGCATTCAATCGCTGATCCTATTCGACGCGGCGATCGCCATGGGCGTCTACGGTCCGCAATGGGGACTCGCGGTAATCGCCCTTGTCGTGCCGATGGTGGTGCTCGGCCGCTGGGTCTACTCAACCTAGCGGAGCGCCGACGGGTTTTTGCGCCTTCGCTTTGACTGCGCGACAGACCGTCATTCCGTCACTCAAGTCCACACGTTCAATCATTCATTAGCGTTTAGCGCTTCGTTCGAGCTAAACGTTGGGGAAGGTAATCGGTAAGAGGTGATGCCGAGTCCTTTTCGCTGGAAGCGTGACGACGAATAGGAAGTCCGTCGTACGGCGGAAAATGTGGACTTGAAAAGGACAATCCAGTGCTCAGCGTCGGTTGCGGTGTCGATGGTTCCAGCGCCGCTGTCGCTTTTTTCGCCATGCGGCGGGGCGGCGCTCGGCTATGA
>JBJTOW010000507.1:0-5709 GCA_046074805.1 Planctomycetota bacterium
ACCCGAAAATAGCATCGCCTAGCCATTTCATAAGAAATGTTTTCAGGGAGGCGGACGAAGGCTTGGGGGGCGGCGGCGGCGGGGCGGGAGAAGGTGAGCGGGGTGTGGTAGAGCGGGTTGGCGAATCCGAGCGCCAGGCCACGGGCGTCGACCGGTTGCCAGACAACTTCCAACCGCCAGGGGCCGGTTCAAGTTGCGTGATTTCCAATAGGCAGGCTTTGCGAAATAGGAACGCTCGGGACGCAAGTCGATCGCAGACGCCGGTGCGGGACTCACGGCCATCGACACGAAAGGGACTCGCACCCTCGGTAACTCGTCCATGCCTAACGCTCCGCATGACCGGGCGGCTTGCGCCGCGCCGCTTGTACGCGCTCATCACAAGCGGAGCGGCACGAGCCGCCCGGTCACGCGGCGTTACGATGCGTTTCACGTGCGGCATGGCTTGTCGAGCGGCTTGGCGCCGAGGAACGCGTTGCTTCACCGCACCGGGCGGATTGCGCTGCGCCGCTAGTTGTGGATGGCGGCCGAGCTTACAAGCGGAGCGGCGCGAGCCGCCCGGTCACGCGGCGTTACGATGCGTTTCACGTGCGGCGCGGCCTGGGGAATCCGATATTCAAAACAACTGGGACGGGGTGATTGTGTTTGGAGGCGATTACGCCAGGATTTCCTTGACCACGCGGCAGGGTTCGACGCCGGTGATGCGCTGGTCCAAGCCCTGGTGCCGGAAGCTGAATCGGGCGTGCTCGATCCCCAGACAGTGGAGCAAGGTGGCGTTGAAATCGCGGATATGCACCGGGTTCTCGACGATGTTGTAGCTGTACTCGTCGGTCTTGCCGTACTCGACGCCGCGTTTCACGCCACCGCCCGCCAGCCACATCGTGAAACAGCGGCCATGGTGATCGCGGCCGTAGTTGTCCGGCTTCAACGCTCCCTGCGAATAAATGGTGCGACCGAACTCGCCGCCCCAGATCACAAGCGTGTCGTCCAGCAACCCGCGTTGCTTCAAATCCTTGACCAGGGCCGCCGCCGGCTGGTCCACACCGGCCGCCTGTCCGCGAATGTTTCGCGGCAAGTCGCCGTGCTGGTCCCAACCCTCGTGAAACAGTTGCATGAACGGCACTCCCTGCTCGGCCAACCGCCGCGCGATCAAGCAGTTGCGGGCAAACGTGCCAGGCTTCCGCACGTCGGGCCCGTACATGTCGAGCGTCGCTTCCGTCTCCTTCGACAGGTCCATCACGGCCGGAACCGAAGCTTGCATACGGAACGCCATCTCATACTGGGCCGTCCGCGCCTGCGTCTCCGGATCGCCGAACTCCTGGAACTGCTCGTCGTTCAACTTCGACAAGTTGTCCAGCATCCGGCGGCGCATCTCGCGATCCACTCCGTCGGGGTCGGTCAAATAGAGCACTGGATTCGTCCCGGCGCGGAAGTTCACCCCTTGGTGTTTCGACGGCAAGAAGCCGCTTCCCCACAGCCGGCTATATAACGCCTGCCGCTGGCCCGGCCCATGCGACACAAAGACAATGTAAGCCGGCATGTCCCGATTCGGACTCCCCAGCCCGTAGCTGATCCACGATCCAAGGCTCGCCTTGCCCGGCTGTTGGGCTCCCGTGTTGATAAATGTGATCGCCGGATCGTGATTGATCGCCTCGCTATTCAGGCTCTTCACAATCGCGATGTCGTCGGCGATCGAGGCGACATGCGGGAATAGCTCGCTGACCCACGTTCCATGTTGCCCATGCCGCTGGAACTTGAAGATCGGCGCGGCAACCGGAAACGTGCTCTGGCCCGCCGTCATGCCGGTGATCCGCTGGCCCATGCGAACACTGGCCGGCAATTCCTTGCCATGCAAATCATGCACTTCGGGGTGATAGTCGAAAGTGTCGATGTGCGACGGCCCGCCCGCCATAAACATGTAGATGACCCGCTTCGCCTTCGGGGCGAAGTGCGGCAATTCCGGCAGCCCGCCTTGCGCCGCGGCCGAACCGCTCGACAAACCGCCAGCCGATCCGCCCACAAGCGGCTCGGCGCCAACCAGCCCGCGTGCCGGCAACGTCCCCATGAGCGACGCCAACGCGACCGCGCCGAGCGGCCGCGTCGAATGTCGCAGCCACTGGCGGCGATGCAGCAATGTTTGAAAGTCTCGAAGCGATTGCATGGAAAAATCCCGTTTAGCGTATTCGTGTGAATTCAATGGTCAGTGAGTAGAGCTAGCCGCGAGTCAGTGTCGCGTCGAGGTTCAGGATCAATCCGCACACGGTCGCAAGCGCCGCGTGTTCGGCCGGGTCGAGCGTTTCGTCCCGTTTCGACTCGCCGACCGCTAGCAATTTTTTCGCTCGATCAGGCTGAGCGCGGAACACTTCCAGTTCCTTGGCATGGCCTTCCAGCAACAGCTTCAAAGCGAACTCGGTGGGGCGAACTCCGGTTGCCAAGCGGTAGGCGTGGACAATCCGCGACGGGGCCGAATCGCCACCGTCTTTCATCGCCCGCTGCGCGAGCGCTCGGGCCGCTTCGACGAATTGCGGATCGTTCATCGACACGAGCGCCTGCAACGGCGTGTTGGTGCGGGACCGACGGACGACGCAGCTCTCGCGGGTCGGCGCATCGAAGGCGATCAGGCTGGGCGGCGGCGCCGAACGTTTCCAATAGGTGTACATGCCACGACGATAAAGCTTGGGCCCCGAGTCGGGCACGTAACGCTCGTTGCTGATCGTGACCTCCTCCCACAGACCGGGCGGCTGATACGGCTTGACACTCGGCCCGCCGATGTCGCGGACCAGCAGACCGCTCGCGGCCAGGGCGTTGTCGCGGATCAATTCGCCTTGCAACCGGAACCGCGGCCCGCGGGCGAGCAGTCGGTTTTCGGGATCGCGTTCCAGCGTCTCCGGAGTGGTCCGCGACGACTGCCGATAGGTGTTCGACAGCACGATCTGCCGCAGCGCCCGCTTCACGTCCCAGCCATGTTCGGTGAAGTCGGTCGCGAGCCAATCGAGCAATTCAGGATGGCTCGGCCATTCCCCCTGTGAACCGAAATCCTCGACGGTCCGCACCAGCCCTTGGCCGAATAGCTGTTGCCACAGCCGATTCACGGCGACGCGGGCGGTGAGCGGATGCGTTGGGCTGGCAAGCCACTTGGCGAGTCCAAGCCGGTTGGGCGGCGAGTCGGCGGCCAGGGCCCCGAGCGACGCGGGCACGCCCGGTTGCACTGGTTCGTCTTTCTTCGGCTGCGCGTAGCTTCCACGATTGAGGACGTACGTCATCCGCGGCGACTTTTCATCCTGCATGACCATGACCGTGGTGAGCGGTTTGACGGCGGCGGACGATTCGGCCTTAAGCCGCGCGATTTCCTTCTGCAACTGTTGATGCTGCGGATCGAACCCGTTGAGGTAATGCGATCGCAGCGTCTCGCGTTCGGCGGGCGTCCAATCGGCTGGAGCTTTCGCGAGCGTGGGACCGTAAGGATCGGCGCCGGCGAGCGCTAAGGCGTCGGCGTCGGTCAGTTGCCGCGCGTAGACGCGGACATCATCGATCAGACCTTTGGCGGGCGAACCGGGGCTGCGTCGGCCGATGCGGAGCGGCTTGTCGGTGCGAATCGACTCGCTGAGCCGATCTTGCTCGATGGTCCACTCTTGCTTCTTTCCATCGAAATAGATGGCGATGCCGGCCGCCTTGCTGGAACCGTCGTAGGTGACGAGCACGTGCTGCCACTCGTCCGGCTTGAGGGCGCCTTTGGTGTTGACTTTGATGGCGTTCCCCGGCCAGTTATGAATTA
This sequence comes from Planctomycetota bacterium, assembly GCA_046074805.1. Classification (GTDB taxonomy): domain Bacteria; phylum Planctomycetota; class Planctomycetia; order Pirellulales; family Pirellulaceae; genus CAIXSC01. The sequence goes on from JBJTOW010000507.1 coordinate 3,773, forward strand.
GGTGGACAGCGATGCCGTTGCCGTTGCCTTAAAATCAAAGCCGCGGAAGTTGCTGCTGTCGTCCATGCGGGCGATGAAGGCGCCGTTCGATTTGCCCGATGGCTTGACCCAGGCCCCGTAGCTGAACGACTCGGTGCGTTCAAAGTTGGCGACATCGCCGAGATCGAGATGCGTGGCTCCGTCGAGCTGGAATGCGCCGCCCGACTTGCCCGCGGTCCATTGCGGCTTGCCTTCGACTTTCACTTTGCGAGGCTCGCCGGAAACAACGATCGTCGCTTCGGCCCCGGAGGATTCGTCGAGCGCGGCGTAGACGAGCGGATTGCCGGGCAGCGCCGGTCCCTCGCGACGTTTTTCCGCCTCCTGTTTCGCCCAGGCAAGAAAATCGGGTTCGGCGGCTTGGGCACGCTCGGCGAGTTTCGCTTCGAGCGGCGGCAACTGGGCGGCGAGCATCGCGGACGCGCGCTGCGCGGCCGGATCGATAACACTCACCAGCGGCGATTGATTCCCGCCGCGAGTCTGCATACCCGGATCGGCCGACTGGTTGAAGTACGCGAAGAACCGGTAGTAATCCTGCTGCGTGATCGGATCGTATTTGTGATTGTGGCACTGGCCGCATTCCATGGTCAGGCCCATCCAGACGACCGACGTGGTCTTCACGCGATCGATCGCGTATTCCACGCGAAACTCTTCGGCGATCGCGCCCCCTTCGTCGGTCGTGGCGTTGTTTCTTAGGAAACCGGTAGCGATGCGGGTGTCGTCGTTGGCGTCGGGCAGGAGATCGCCCGCCAGCTGTTCGATCGTGAAGCGGTCGAACGGCAGGTTGCGGTTATAGGCGCGGATGGTCCAGTCGCGCCAGGCCCACATGTCACGTGGTCCGTCGGCATGAAACACGCTGGAATCGCCGTAGCGAGCCGCATCGAGCCACGCTAGCGCCATGCGCTCTCCAAAATGTTCGGACGAGAGCAGACGATCCACAACCCGCTCGAACGCCTTCTCGTCACGGTCGCCGAGGAAGGCGTCGATTTCGGCGGGAGTGGGCGGCAAGCCCGTGAGATCGAACGACACTCGCCGCAGCAGCCGTTCGCGGTCGGCCTCGGGTTGAGGCTTAAGGCCCTCGGTTTCGAGCCGTGCGAGCACGAAGGCGTCGATCGGGTGCGATCCCCAGCGAGTGTCTTTCACCGCCGGAACTGACGGCTTGGCAGGCGGAATGAACGCCCAGTGGCCTTGCCATTCGGCGCCCGCTTCGACCCACTTCCGCAGTGTCTCGATTTGCGCGGGCTTCAACTGGTGTGGCGACTCGGGCGGCGGCATGCGTTCCATCGGATCGGTCGACTGGATGCGCCGCCACGCTTCGCTTTTGGCCAGATCACGGGGCGTGAAGGCGGTGCGCAATCCGGCCTCTTCGTCCAGACGGAGATCGGCTTGGCGATGGGCCGCATCGGGGCCGTGGCAATGGAAGCAGGCCTGCGCGAGGATCGGCCGCACGTCGCGACTGAACTGCGGCGGCGCGGCTTCAACTCGGTTGTCCGCACCGATGGCGACACCGAGCCCGATGGCGAACGCGACAGCGACTAAACAAGCGAGTCTCGTTTCCGTCACAGGACCACGGCCACCTGGACTTGAACTTGCACATTGCTCCGCCTCAGCCATCAGCTCCGCTCCTATCGATTGTCGTTCATTCGCGTTCAAAACAGTACCTTCGCCAGTCTAAAACGGCCGGTCTGGAAACGCCACCCATGCCGCCGCATCTGAAACACCGCACCTAAGCCACCGAATACAAGCCACCACATCTAAGCCGCCGCATCTGAGCCACCGCTACATCCCTATCATTGACCGTCGCGACGCCAAGATATCAACGGCTGTTGTCACGCCGTGCGCGTGAGTCGTTTAGCGAGCGGCAATCCGAGCAGGCTGAGCAGCAGGTAGGCGACGACCCA
>JBJTOW010000508.1:0-4465 GCA_046074805.1 Planctomycetota bacterium
GGAAGTCCGTCGTACAAATCGCCCTTGCCCCGGAAACTGAAAACTGAAAACTGAAAACTGAAACCGACTCTACCCCAATGCCCACCACTTCCCCCCTTCGTAACGTCGTCATTTTGACGGTGTTTGCATTTCTCGCCATCCACTTCCACTTCTATGTTGGCGGCGACGGCAGGCTGGCGCCCAATGGCTCGGCGGCCTTCGCGGCGGATTTCACACTCCGCGAACACTTGGGGAGGGACTGGCGGCATGAGCGGGTAACATTCCCGCTCGACCAGCGACAACTCGCCAAGGTCCAGGCTGGACTCGCGTTGCGGACGGCGGACGGGCAAGCGGTTCCCTATCAACGGTTCATTGCCGACAACACGGGGGAACACCGCATCGCCTTTCAAGTCGACCTGCCGAGCTATAGCGAGCTCGGCTTTTCCTTTGTCGATCAACCCGCGCCCGCGGCCAAAAGCGACTTGTTGATCGAAGAAACGCCCGCCGAGATCACCTTGTCGAATTCGCGGATCGGCTTGCGACTGCGTCGCAACCTGGAGATAGGCGCGGGGCCAATCGCGGGGATACGGCTGGGGATGGGTCCGTGGACGGACGGGTCGAAGCTGGCCGACCTCAAGTCCGCCGTCACCTCGTGCGACGTGACGGTCAAAACTCGCGGGCCCGTCTTCGCGTCCGTGGAAAGTCGCGTCGCGTTCACGGATGGCGGCGAGTGGCGTCTCGAGTTTCGCTTGGAGAATGACGAACCGGTGGTCGTCGTCCATGAGCGGTTCGACTGCCCGGGAGGCGGACGGTTTTCGGTTCCACTTTCCGGCGAGCGATTCCGTCCCACACACATGTTTCACCGCAATGCGGACGTCACCAATATGGCGGTTATGTCCGACCCGATTACCGGCTATCAGCTTGAGCCATGGTTGCGCTGGAGCAATCCCCGGCATGGCACCTGGGTTGCTTTGCATCGTCCGCCCGAACCGAACGCGGTGACTTCCACCACTCCCGATATGCTGGTCGCGGCTATGTTGAAACCCAGTTTGTGGGTCGATCCGCAGTGGCAAGGCAAGGCGCCACAGACCAGCCCCGCTGTGCCGATTCACGTGCAAGAGGGACAAGGACAACTTGAATTCGCTTTAGGGGGCGGGGGCCGGGTGTGGTTAATCGGCGCGCTTCCGCAGGCGGAAAGTGTCGCCTTGTTGAGCCAATCGAACAAACGCGTCGCCCCACCGCCGCAAAAATTGGTGCTTAAGCACAGCGACTTCCCACTCGACAAAGTCAAGGATTTTGTCCTCGACTGGAGCGGCGATCACGATAATCACCCGCGACTCTATGTGAAGAAAGCCGACTTGCCCAAGTTACGCCAGCGAGTTCCCTCGAACCCGTCGGAACTGGCACGCTGGACGAGCCAACAGCCGATCGATAAATATTTGCTCGACGGTCCCATCCGCGAATATATCGCCACGGGCAACGACCGCCTGGGCGAACTGATGGCGCGGCGCGCCGAAGAATACCTCCGCGACACCGTCGATTGGTATCTGACGCCAAACGAGCGGTTGACGCCGGGGGCCGCGCCGCACATGCAAACACTGATCCTGACCGTCGTAAACCTCATCGATCCGGTGTTGTCCAGCGAGTCCTTCAACGAGGAGCAACGGCGGCGCGTGTTGGCACGATTGGCGTTTCTCGGCTACACGGTAGCGAGTCCCGATTATTGGTCGCCAGAGCGAGGATTTACTGGGTTCGCCAACATGACCTCCGTCGTCGCCATGTATCGACTAGCGCTGGGATGTCTCCTGCCTTCGCATCCACGCGCGAAAGAATGGGCTCAGCTGGGCCTGGAACAACTCGAGTGGCAATTGAACGCGTGGTCCGACGAGGATGGCGGTTGGATTGAAGCGCCGCACTACGCGATGGTGAGCTTTGATCACTTGCTCGCCGGATTCACCATGGCGGCCAACGCAGGCTATTCCAATCGCTTGTTCGATCCGCGAATGCGTAAAGTGCTCGAGTGGTTCGCCGCGATCTCCACTCCGCGCGATGCGCGGACCGGTGGCTGGCGCCACCAACCGCCGATCGGCAACACGTACCATGGCGAGCCGAACGGTGTGTTCGGGATCGCGGCAGCGGCGTGGAAAGATCGGGACCCGGACTTCGCGGCCCGCATGCAATGGATGTTCGAACAGCACGGCCAGTATCCCGGTTTGGGAAGCGGTTGGAATTTCCCGACGATGCTTGGCTATCGATTTCTGATGAACGCCAGCGGCGTAGCGGCAAAGCCCACCGATTTTGGCAGCCGTCTTTTCCGTGAAACGGGCGTTGTGCTCAGAAACACTATGGAAGAGCGAGAGACTTACCTGCACATGATCGCTGGAGGTAATCATGCTCATTACGACGCCGACTCGGGAAGTTTGCTGATTTACGGCAAGGGTCGCGTTCTGTGTGACGACTGGGGATATTTGGGACTGCATCCGGAAAAGTGGCATAGCATGGTCACCGGCCAGCACGCCCCGGGCGGAGACGTGATGCGTGTCGCGGCGTTCGCGCCTTCACCCGGCTTCGACTATGTGTTGGGGGACAAGGCGGCCTGGCAACGGCGGATCGGTTTTGTGAAGGATGCAAATCCGCTTGGTCCGAGCTTTTTTGTGATCCAAGACGGCTATGGAGAAACAGCGGCAGCGGACGGCGCGGCGACTTGGCGGCTCTGGCTCACCACCGGCATTGTGGCCGGGGTCGGCAAACGGATGCCGAGCGAGACGGAGACCGTTCCAGCCACGCCCGAAACCCAGGCTGTTGGCAAGCGTTCGGCGGCTGATGAACTGCTGGAGTCGTTGAAGCCGGCATCGAAGCGACCCGAGCAGCAAGTGACGCCCCGCGGCGTCGCGCTTCTCGCCCCGTATGGCGCTCGTCTCTCCGGCATGGAGGACGTCGATCTCGAAATCCACCTTCATGAACCGTCGAAACTTTCACTCGTGCTCGAGCCGGCTAAGCTCCGCACCTCCACAGGCAATTGGATGGGGAGCATCGAACCCGTGGAAAACTCTCAAACCGCGTTGACAGCCACGATTCGCGGGCCGGGACGTGTCGCGGCGGTGTTGTTTCCCCGTTTGAAGACGGAAGAACAGCCCCGCGTGGCGTGGTCGGGGGACGGGTCGGTCGTCGAGGTACGAACTGCTGGCACGACCGACTATGTGTATCTGGCGCCACGGCCCACGCTAGCAGCGGAGGCCGTCGGGCCGAGGGCCAACGCAACGGGTGCGGCAGTCACCGCCGAACCAAAGAACGGTCGGGAGCGGCCGTTCGTCTCGTCGCCGGATGGCGTCGTGGCTTTTCAAGGAACGGCGGGGCATGTTCGCATTAGCGCGGGACAAGCGACGATGACGCTTGGCGCGGCGGGCGCGGTGCGTATCGCTGGACAGGTATGGCGCGTTACAGAGCCGGCCACGCGGAATATTCCCGTGGCCCGATAAATCCACCGGTAGCTATTCACGGGTAGAACGCAACAAATCATAACCCGAAGCGAAAGCGAGGGCAGTCAATCATAACCCGAAGCGCAAGCGAGGGCAGCCAGAATTAACCCTCTGCTTGGCCCTCGCTTGCGCTTCGGGTTACGATCGCTTGGCTCCGCTCCGTTAACGGTGACCCTTACCGCTCGGTGGCCATGGTCCTCAGGCATTTCTACGCGACTTCTTCGGTGATTTACTCGAACACAAGCAAGACAAATCTCTCGCAAAGGTGCGAAGGAAGGCAAAACACATGATCTTAATCCTCCTTTGCGACTTTGCGCCTTTGCGTGAGAGCCTTCCTAGATGACGGCTCAAACCCAAACACAGATTGCCTCCTGAGATAGGGTCCGGACGTTAATCCAACCAGTGTCCATGCCTCCCTCCCGCTTCGCGCGTTCAGCAATGGCCGTTAATCTGTGTGTTGTCTTTTCGCATTTGCAGCTGATTATTTGGAGTTTTCCAGATGAGCCGATCGTCTGTCCAATCGCCGTGGTTCGCATCCCGGGTTGCGGGTGTTTTTTTTTCGATTTCGAGCCTCAGCGTGGGTATGGTCCAACGCGCGGCGGCCACGGCCATGCTGTTCGTCCTTGCCGCTGTCGGACCGGTGTCGGCAAACTGGCCCGGCGCCGATCGGGATCCCCACCCATGCTTATATGTGACCGCCGCCGATGTCGCGCGGATGCGGGCGGCGTTGACGCCCGCTGAACTGGACGCGCTCGCGACAAAAACATTTCCCGACGCTTTCGACGCGATTGGTAATGTGGACGAGTTGGAGATGGCGGCGCTGGTCGCTGGGAACGCGAACGCCGAGAGGTCGGTTGCGATGGTGGCCCAACAAGCATTCGACCGGTTGCTCGCCGCCATGCCAGCGACGATCGAAAAAGGGGTGGGGCCGCATGCCTATGCCCGGCAGGCGGGGATGGCGGCAAGCCTTGCCGATGCCGCGTTGGCGAACAAGGCATTGCCTACAG
>JBJTOW010000509.1:0-4891 GCA_046074805.1 Planctomycetota bacterium
CGCTCAGCCTACCCAGGGCGGTACGCCACGGCTCCGCCGTGTCGTTCTGCCCTGGGCTGACGTGCCCTTGCTCCTTCGGGGCGTTCAATTCGCGAGACGGATTCGCCCGCCTACCCAGGGCGGCACTCCACGGCTTCGCCGTGTCGTTCTGCCCTGGGCTGACGTGCTTTTGCCCCTTCGGGGCGTTCAATTCGCCAGACGGATCCTAATTTCCTCTTGTACGACGGACTTCCAGTCCGTCGTGCGGCCGGAACGGCGTTGTCGCTTACGCCTCGCATCCTTCGAGACCCGCCAATAGCGATGAGCCAACTCGGACCCATGTCGCGCCTTCCTCGATAGCGATCTCGAAATCGCCGCTCATCCCCATCGACAACTCCGACCAGGACAACTCGGGCGGCGAGACGCTCGCGAGTCGGTCGCGGAGCTGACGGGTTGCGGCGAACTGGCGGCGCTCGTCGTCCGTGTCGCTCTCCAGTCCAGACATCGACATCAAGCCCCGCACTCGGATCCCGCCGAGCTGCGCGAGTCGCGGCAACAGCGGCTCGAGTTCGTGCGGCGCGAATCCATGTTTATTCGCATCGCCGGAAATATAGACTTCCAACAGCACATCCAACGCGGATTGGTGGGGCTCGCCGGCGTTGACTTGTCTCTGAATTACGGCATGGCTGGCCGCTTCCAAGAGGCGTAGGCTATCGCCCGAGTGCAAACAGTGAATCCAGGGCAACGCCCGCTCAACCTTGTTCCGCTGCCAATGTCCGACCAGATGCCAACGAGGTTCGACTGCGACGCGTGGTGTCTCGACGCGAGATAACTCCGCGTGGAGCGACTCGGCGCGTTGCCACAGCTGTTGGGGACGGTTCTCGCCCAAGTCACTGGCGCCAGCCGCGAGGAGGGCGCGTATGTCGTCGAGCGTCGCGTATTTGGTGACTGCGACCAGCCGAACGGAATCGCCGGTTCGGCCAGCCCGCGCCGCGGCCCGTTCCATGCGGCCACGGACCTCTAACAGGTTGTCAGCAATGATCTGCTCGCGGCGCCGCATCAGGGCCGATTCTCCCGCCATTGGAGGCTTCAATCCGAACAAGTGGACGTGTCAGTCCATCAGCCTGCAATTCGCTGGCCAGAAAATTGGACGACACGTTTTGACCAAGCAAAGTGCGGTTCGCTTCGGCCCCGAGCGCTCGATAGAACGTCCATTGTTTGCGGCCAAATTGCACTCGGTAACCGGCCGCGAGGTCGAGCGACACGATCTTCAACGATTCGGCGACCGTCAACCGCCGCCACGTGAATGGTTGCCGCCCCAATTGCCGATCGGCCATGACAAACAGCGGCGCGTATAGCGCCTGTCCCTCCCGCCGTAACCGGAATTCGATCTGGCCATTGTTGGCGGCCAGCGTCCCCGGCGTGGCCTCAGCACGCCACTCGGGCAACGCCAGTGGCAACACGACCGCGCGGGCTTGGCGATCGTTCAAGCGGCCTTCATGGGAGTCGGCGGCGGGTTCGAAAGCGGCGTCCGCCGCGAGCCGCCAGGCACTTAGATATTCGATACTCGCGGACTGCTCGCCGAGCACGGCGTCGGCCAACAGGCACCACTTCGAACCGCGGTCCAACAGCACTTGTCGTTGCACTCGCCATTCGTCCCCGAAATGCTGCTCCCATTCCCAGTAGTCCACCTCGTCGTCGGAGAACCAAAGCACTTCGCGCCATGGAGCGGTGGGGGCGAGTGTTTGACCGTTGATCGACAGCCGTGCCTGCCATTCACCACTGATCCAAGCGTTGCGGCCGGCGGAGATCGAACAGCGGGAATCGTGGCCGTCGAACGCCACCGCGACTTGTAAGGCGGTGGGCGTCCAATCGCTGCGCATCACGGCCACACCGGTGTTCTCGGCGTAGCAAGGCAACAGAGTCACTCCGGGAAGCTCGGCTGCCTCGCCCTTTCCGCGGTGCTCGGCGGCTCCACTGGATTTCGCCACAGCCCCAAGAACGCCGGCTAATCGCGCGGTGACCCGGGTTTCCTCATGCGGCGACCGGGCCAAGGCCGCCCCCAGCAAAGCGCGGCTCGGCTGGCTTCCCAGCCGTTCGGGAAAAAGAGCCGCGCCGTCACCGCGGATGAGTCGGCAGAGTTGTTGCACGAACAGGTTGTATTGCTCGGACAAATTGTCCGACCATGGCTCCAGCGACAACCGCTTGCGGTAGGCCCAGCAACGCGTCCAGCTCGCCAGCAGCAACCAGACGTCGTCCAACACGGCCGCATGCGGGACTCCTTCCGCATCCATCCACGTGGGCCATGAACCTTCGAGCGCTGCCGCCGAAAAATCTTCCATGTCTTCGCCGGTGCCAACGCCGGTTTGCGGGGTGAGGTTGCCCGCGATGACGGCGCCTTCGGTTGAAGCGGTGGTTTGCGCGACGAGACGCCGCAAAAGCGGCATCTCCACGTTCCACCACATGTCGGTTACCGGATCGAGCTGCGGCGCTGCGCTTTGCGCGGCGCCTGCGGCAGAACCGACAGCGACGTGGGGGGCAGGAACGAGCCATTCGTCAAGCCGCTGGACGAGCGCGGTTCGAAAATCGGCTGGCAGGAGACTATCCGTCGCACCAGCGAGCATCGACCAGGCGAGCCATTCGGCGGCCGTTCTGCGGGAAACGAACGGAGAACTGGCGTTGAGCAGCCAGTGCTCGGCGGCACTGGCCGGATCGCGCCCCGACTGATCGCGACTGCTCTCCGTCTGTGGCTTGGTTTTGGCCGAACGCGTGGCGCGAAGCGGCGCCCGCAAGGGCGTGGCGACATCCGCAAGACGCTCCCATTCGGCGGCTGGCAGGCCCCAGCGAAGGGCGTCCGCGAGTTGCTTGGTGGTGTCGAGAGAGAGGGAAATCATGGAAGTCATACAGCGTAGGCCAAGCCGGGAAGCGGTTGAGTGGCAAGCGAAAACTAGCGGTCCATTCGCTGCGAGCTAAAATCCGATGCAACGCCGAACGACTCGCCGACGCGGGGGTCGTATAATACCGACCGTTATGCGGTTTCTTCAACGATACTGGTCAGCCGGAGTTTCCGAAGCCATGCGTTTTACGCCTCCATTCTCCCTCAGCGCCTTCAGCGCTGTCGCGCTGGCCACCGGAGCCCTGCTCGGGATCGCCTCGCTGTCCGTGTTCGTCCTTGGCCAAGCTCCAGCGGCTCAGCCGCCTTCGTCGCCAGTTCCCCCGACTCGCCCCGCCAATCCATCACCGGTCGCCACGGAAACAAAAAATGGCGAGCAAAAACCTGTCGCCTCCAAGCTTGGCGATAGCAAAGTCGGCGAGCCGAAGGCCGGCGAGCCGAAGGCGGAACCGACGGGTGGCGACGAGCCTTCGTCGACGGGAAAGGCCAACGCGGGGCCGGTGATGCCGCCGCCGGTTGGCTTCGCCAAGTTGTCGCGGGTCCACGATGTCTATGTCCATGCCGAACGGAAGATGGTGGCGGTGGATGGCCGAGTCTGTTTGAACCGCGGACCACTCGAGATGTTCGCCTGCCCGCAGAAGACCAAAGAGCACGAATCGGTCGTGGCGGTGAATAGCGACGCAATGACGGTTCATGCCGCGTTGTTGGCGATCGGGGCCAAATCGGGGAATCCCGTAAGTTTCAATCCGGACTACAAACCGGCGACCGGCAGCCGCATCGATATCCAGGTGCTGTGGACGGATAAGAAGACGGGCCAGCGTCAACAAGTACCGGCCCAACAATGGATCCGCCATTCGCGTACGAAGAAACAACTCGAGTACAACTGGGTTTTCGGTGGCAGCTCATTCTTTTTGGATGAGGAAACGAAGAAGCAGATTTATCAGGCCGAGTCGGGCGATTTGGTGTGTGTGTCGAACTTCCCCACGGCGACGCTCGACCTACCCGTGGAGAGCAGCCAAGCGAACGCCGACCTGGAATTCGAAGCGTTCGCCGAGCGGATTCCGCCGGTTGGCACTCCAGTGCGTTTGGTGTTCAGCATCGGCAAGCCATAAATACCTACCGACGTGCGATGCTCGAAAGCGGTTTTCGATGGGGCGTGCGCCCGCCGCTTCTTATGCCCCTTTCTATTGATTTCGCGGGAGTTTATTTGCCCGTCCATTTATTGTTTCCGCTGTTTTCGAGCGTCGTCTTTGTGCTCGGCATGGTGCTCGGGAAACGGGCGATCACGGCGGGGGCCAGTCCGTGGACGAGTACGTTTTTGGCGAACGTTTGGTTGGCGGCCATTTGGGCGGCGATCGGCGTCTGGCGTGGCGAGTGGCTGCCGCCGCAGGCTTGGGGACAAGCGGCGTTGGTCGGACTGGCTTTTGTGGGCGGCCAGATGTTTAGTTTTCTGGCATTCCAGCATGGCGACGTATCGGTGGCGACGCCGATTTTTGGAACCAAAGTGGTCATTGTCGCCCTGATCTTGTCGATCGTCGGCGAAGAACCGGTTGGAGCTCGGGTTTGGATCGGCGCGGTCCTGGCATCGCTAGGAGTCGCCATCATGCAACGCGGGGCCGCCACGCACGCGTCCGCTCGCCGCCTGGGTTGGCGGGCGCTCGCCACAGTCGGCCTCGCGCTACTATCGGCGACCAGTTTGTCGCTGTTCGACGTTGGGGTGCAGCGTTGGGCGCGGCAATGGGGAGCGAACGCGTTTCTACCCGCGATTTTTGTCGCTGGCGGATTGCTTTCGTGCGGTTTCCTGCCGTGGTGCGATCGACCGTCCCGCGTCCGGGGCTTGGGGGTCGGAAGACCTCTGCTGATCGGAACGTTTTTGATCGCCTTGCAGGCGCTCAGCATGTCCTATTCGCTGGGGAATTACGGCGACGCGAAGCGCGTACACAATGTTGATGCGCGTCGCGTCGCCGTAATTCCCCAGCGAATAGGACATGCTGAGCGCCTGCAAGGCGATCAAAAACG
>JBJTOW010000510.1:0-4175 GCA_046074805.1 Planctomycetota bacterium
CTCGATCGGAACGGGCGTTGACGATCGTCCAGCGCTACGGCCCCATCGAGCCGGCTACTGAATCGCGACCGGCCACCAAATCGCAGCCGGCTACAGTGTCGCGACCGGCCAACGAATCGCGACCGGCCACTGCATCGGGGCCAACCGCCGAAGCGCAGCTCTCCGCGAGCGAATCGACGGATGACGTCGCCGCCGACATCGCCCGTGGTTGGATTGAAAGCGGCGACTGCGACGCCGTACTATTCGTGCCACGCTCCCACGCACAGGCGCCAGGTAAAGCCGATGCGCCGCCGCCGCGTCCACGGTTGTTTTTCAATGCGGCGTCGGATAAATCGAGGATCGCGGCCCGTCGCGTCGAGTCGATTGTGGGGCGCTGGCGGCAGGCGCTGTTTGAACGCGACTTGCTGGATCGCGGGCTGTCGCCCTTGCTGGCTCGTCCCTTTCCCCTGGAAACGCTCGATTTATCGGAACAGCGTCGTCGCGAGGCGTTCCTATGGTCGCGGCTTTTGCCGTTCGTGGCGTTGATCTGGGCGCTCACGGGGGCGTTTTATCCGGCGGTCGACCTGTGTGCTGGCGAAAAGGAACGGGGGACGCTGGAAACGTTGCTTAGCAGTCCGGCGTCGCGCGGCGAGATCGTCTGGGGAAAATTCCTCACCGTAACGCTGTTCAGCGTTTTGACAGCGCTGTTCAACCTCGCTTCGATGGCGTTGACCGCGCGGTTCCTCGTCGGGGAAATGGGCAAAGGCGGTGGTCTTGTGGCGCAGCTTGGCGTTCCGCCCCTGGCCGCGATTGGCTGGTTGGCGATCACGATCCTACCTGTGTCCGCGTTCTTCAGTTCCCTCGCGCTCGCCGTGGCCTCCTTCGCCCGCAGTTCCAAGGAAGGGCAGTATTACTTGATGCCGTTGCTGCTGGCGATGTTGCCATTGATGCTGTTGCCGCTTTTGCCAGGCTCGGATTTGACTCCGGGAAGCAGTTTGATTCCCGTAACCGGTCCGATGTTGCTATCGCGGGCGTTGATCGAGGGACGCTATTGGGCGGCGCTCGCGGCCGTCGGCCCGGTGGTGCTGGTAACAGCGCTTGGCAGTTTGTTCGCATTGCGATGGACGATTGACCAATTCAACAATGAATCAGTGCTGTTCCGCGAAAGCGAACGGTGGAATCTCTGGTTGCTTTTGCGACAGGTCATTCGCGACCGTGAGTTGCGCCCAACGTATGGCCAAGCCATGTTATGCGCCGTGATCTTGTTGGTCCTGAGGTTTTTCGTGACCGTGACCGCGACAGCGGCGCCTAAAAACTGGAACCTCTTCGCGACGACCACGGTGAATGGCTTGGCCGCGTATGTTTTGGCGCCAGCCATGCTGATGACATTGTTATTGACTCGCAGTCCGACAGCCGCGCTCGGACTCCGCGCTCCGCGGTGGTTCGTCTGGCCCGCCATGGCCGTGCTGGCCGTGGCGATCCATCCGGCTTGCCAGGAATTGGGACATTTCGTCCGCTTTCTGTATCCGATGAGCCCCGAGTTACTGGAGCAAACTCGGCGGCTGGTTGGTTTGCTGGCCACCGCGCCTTCGCTAGTCCATGTCCTGCTGGTGCTCGCATTCGCGCCGGCGGTGTGCGAAGAGGTCGCGTTTCGCGGCTTTATTCTGAATGGATTTCGCTCGCGCGGCTCGGACTGGATGGCCATCTGGCTGAGCAGCGCCTTTTTTGGAGCGGTGCATGGCTTAATCCAGCAGTCGTTGACCGCCGCCGTGCTCGGAGTGCTCTTAGGTTACGTGGCGGTCCGCGCTGGCAGCGTGTGGCCAGGCATGTTGCTGCACGGTCTTCACAATGGCTTGCAGTTGTCGATTGGCTTGACGGTCGAAGATTGGTTTCCGCAGGCCGTCGAGGCCAACCCTTGGTTATCGCGCCTGGCGAGCTTGAACGCGGAAGGCTATAGTTTTCATCCGGCGGTGGTGGCGGTAGGCTTGGTGCTGGCCGCCGGCGTCGTATGGCTGCTGGAACGCGGAAAGGGCCGTAAGTTCAGGCGATGAGCGAAATGCGGATCTGGACGGCGCGTGCCTGTTGGTTGTTGGATGGGCACGCTCCGCCCCGGCGGAACGTGCGGCTGACGGTGGCGGGGTGTCGGCTGGCGGGTGTCGAACCGCATGACGGCGGCCGCGTCGACGTGGACTACGGCGATTGCGTCGTGGCTCCCGGATTTGTGAACGCTCACACGCACCTCGAATTTGGAGGGCTCACCGGACCGACTCCACCGCTGGAGACGCCGGTGCCATTTGCCGAGTGGCTGCGGGAACTGATCGCGGCCCGCCGGGCAGCGGCGGGTGAACGGACCGCCGAATCGCTGATTTCCGAGCGACGTGCCGGTGTCATCGCGGCCCTCGACGAACTGGTTCGATCCGGTGTCACCACGGTCGGAGAAATCGCTCGGCCTGATTGGCCGGACCAGACGATCGGTGGTCAGCCGGAAACGCTTGTGTTTCTTGAATTGCTGGGGCTCGCCCGTGCCCGGGTGGAGCCGCTTTTGTCACTGGCGACCGCGCACCTGGACCGGGCCGCAGTTCCCCTGATCAGCTATTCGCACATCGCCCCTTCCCAAAGCGACCTTTCGCAGAGCGGCGTTTCGGAGTGCGTCGTTTCGGAGAGCGGCGGGGCAAACCGCCATTCGTTATCGATCGATGGGGCGATATGGCCCAACCTTTGGCGGGCGGGGCTAAGTCCACACGCTCCCTACACGGTGCATCCCGAGTTGCTTGTTGGCGCGTGCCGTCTTTCCAGCGAGCGGCAGGTGCCGCTGGCGATGCATCTCGCCGAGTCGTTTGAAGAGTTGGAATTGCTGCGATCGCATAGCGGGGGATTGGTGGAGACATTGCGCGAGTTCGATGCCTGGGACCCGACGGCGTTACCCCGTGGATCGACGCCGGGCGACTACCTGCGGCAACTCGCGACCGCTTGGCGAGCGGTTGTCGTTCACGGCAATTTTCTGGACGCGGCGGATTGGACGTTTCTGGGGGAGGCGCGCGAGCGGATGAGCGTCGCATATTGTCCCCGGACCCATGCTCGATTCGTGTCGACGCCTTATCCGCTCACGGAAATGCTAGCGGCGGGCGTGCGGGTCGTGCTTGGCACCGATTCGCGAGCCACCAATCCGGACTTGGATTTTTTGACGGAGCTGCGGTGGGTGGCTTTACGGTATCCCGATTTGGATCGGATCCGTCTTTTGCGAATGGCGACCGCCGATGCGGCTTACGCGTTGGGACTGGACGACCGCGGTTGGCTGTCTGCGGGGAAGCGAGCCGACTTTGTGGTGTTGCGAGCCGCCACTGGATGCCGCACCAATCCCTGGGAGTGGCTCGACGACACTTCTTGGACGATCGCTGGCGTTTGTCTTCGGGGAGAGCTTGGGCAAGTCGAACAAAAAAACGATATTTTTGGGTCTTGCCCCCGTTGATTCAGGCTGTTTCTACCGTATTCTTTCGGGCCAGTTCGATGACGGTTGCCATGGCCGTCTGGTCGCTTTTCGAAGTCCGCCCATGTTTTGAGGAGTCTATCTGTGAGCCAGCTTCCGCCGCTGCAAACGGGCCCCGCCCAAAATCCCTACGCTACACCGAACTTTGGCGGATATGGCGGTGGTCCCCCGCCGCAAGGGCCGATCAAGAATTACCTTGTCGAGTCGATCATTTCATTGATTTGCTGCGGTGGGCTGTTTGCCATTCCGGCGATTGTCTACGCCGCCAAAGTGAACGGCTTGGTGGCTCAGGGCAACTACCCGGCCGCGATGCAAGCTTCAGCGAACGCGAAAAAGTGGCTGATCATCGCCATTTGCATTGGCGTTGTCTGCAACTTGATCGGCGGTGCGATCCAAATCATCGCCGCGATGAATGCCACGCCGCAGTAGTCGCGAGGCGGCTTTCGACATCGACGGCTTTTTCGCCTTGAACCGAATCGCCGCACGGCGGATGGCGATTCGGGGGAAGGCGAGATCAGGCCCGTCCTTCGTCAGATTTTGATGTTTGGTTTACGTCGTGCCCTAGGGGCAAGGTAGGTTTGTGACTTTCGTTGTACGACGGACTTCCTAGTCCGTCGCGGTGGCCGGCTGGTACCGCAGGCCAACAGCCGCAGTGTCACGAGGTAGCCGCTCCGCGGCGAGAAAGCAATGTGTTGCGGCGGACTCGTAG
>JBJTOW010000511.1:0-7917 GCA_046074805.1 Planctomycetota bacterium
GAATGGCGTGCCGCCCCACTGCGGCCAATCGCCCGCCTTGATCACCGGGTTGGCCGCTTTGTCGATCGCGGGTCCCTTCGCGGCAACAGCCGCCACCGCCGTGACTGCTGCTGCGGCCGCCGCTGGCGTCGCGGCGGCGTCCGACTTTGGCTCGTCGGCTGGCTTGACTTCCGCCGGTTTATCACCAGCCGGCTTGTCACCAGCCGGCTTGTCACCAGTTGGCTTGTCTTCGCTCGGCTTGTCCTCGCTCGGCTTGTCTTCGCTCGCCGGCTTCGCATCCGCCGGCGTCGCATCTACCGGTTTGTCTTCGGCCGGTTTCGCGTCCGCCGCATCCGCCTTCGGCTCGTCGGACTTGGCCGCGTCGCCCGCTTCGGCGTCGCTCTTAGGAGCTTTGGCGCCGGTGGTCGACGAACCGCCGGCTGGCTTCGTGCCACCGGGGCTTGCGGGAGGCGGTGCGGGCGGTTGGCAACCGCTGATGAGCACATTCAGCACGAGGCCGAGCGTGAAGGCGAAGACGATCGCCACATAGGGCTTGAAACGCTGGGACATGCGGACCTTTCTCCTAACGCGTTGGGGCAGAGGCGAGCGCGGGGGACTGCGCTGCCACGGCTACTTGTTCGGGGTGACGGTGACGTTGTCGATGAAGATTTCCGCGTTGGTCGCGTTCCCGAACAGTCCCGGACTTCCTTGGGTGTTCGGGCGGGAATCTTCCAGTTCCACGGTCCATCCGGCCGGCTCTTTGTCATCGCGCGGCCAAACTTTCGCCTTCAGGTACGCCTTGCCGTCTTTATTAGCGGCTTGGAACTTGATGGTGTACCACTTGTTCGGTTCCCACTTGAAATCGATCCGCTTGAAGTGGCGATGATCGTGGGAAACCCAACTGGTCAGGAACAGCTTCTGAGCAAGGCCTTGCATGTCCAGGGTGTAACCTTGGGCGATCAGGCCGATGTCCGGCATCTTGTTGTCCGCTGTGGCGCCCTTCACGTCGGCTTGGATCGTGTAATCGGAGAGATCCGACTGGCCGAACCAGCAACGGCTTCGGGTTCCCTTGGGGATCGTCGTCACCTTGACGATGACGTTGGATCCATCCACCTTGCGGGTCACGTGGCGGTAGCGGGCGCCGACCCAGGTGAGCGGCGCGTCGGTGAGTCCTTCGAAATCGAACTTCCAGGGGAGCGGTGGCACGATCCGGATTCGCGACTTACCGCTCAGTTCGCCCACTTTGGCGGTGACAAAAGTGGCGACATGGCTGGCGTCCGCAGGCACCTTCAGAGTGCCATCGCTGGACACTTCACCTGGGCCTTCCACCGTGAACTCGGCGGGGGATTCCTTCAGGAACTGACCCTTGCTGTTGAACAGCTTGACGGTCAGCTTCTGCGAGTCGCCGGGGCGCAACAACAGTTCGCATGGAACGACCTGGACGAGCGCGGGAGTCGGATCGTCGGTGGCGGGTGGTTCAGCGGCGGGCTGCGGAACTGGATCGAACTTAGGCGTTTTACCGGCGTCCGCGAAGCAATAGGTCGCCTCGGAAGTCTGAACGTAAACCCTTCCATAGCTGGCGATCGGCGAAGCGTTGCATTCCTCGCCGGTGCCGAAGTTTCCCTTCGCCGTGACTTTCACGCCCTGCTTTTCATCCGGGGTGAGGATCCACCAGCGGCCGTTGGCTTCCATGTAGTAGATCTTGCCGTCGGCGTAGAGCGGACTGGCGCGGCCAATGGTGCCGACGGAGAAGCGGCGGCCGATCTTCTCACCTGTGGTGGCGTCCACCACCCATAGCTTGCCAGCGTCATCGAAGCAGTAGAGGCGATTGTCCACCTTGAGGATCGACGACTTGCCGATCCCCAATTCCTCGGTTTTCCAGATCGTGCCAGACTCGGTGATGTTGCCGGTTTTGGCGCCATCGATCAAGGCAACCGCACCCATCGCCGTGCCTTTGATGTTTTCCTCGCTATGGCCCATGTAGATCCGTTGGCCGTCAGCCAGCGGCGCGATGTTCAAACCGCGGCGCGAGAAAGCGTATTGCCACAAAACTTTGCCGGTCCGTGGCTGGAAGGCCCAGACCTTGCCGTCGCCGCAGCCAATGACCAACGCTTTTTGCCCATTCAGCATCGTGATGATCGGGGCGCTGTACGTGGTGTCTTCCGGTAGCAGCGTTGTGCTCGCGAACCAGGTCGTCTGACCGGTCAATTTGTTGAACGCGAGGAAGCGATGCGCGGGCCGAGCCATTTCGCCCCAACCGATGACGACCGCGCTGATAATCACTAGGTCGTCGCAGACAACGGGAAAGTTGGTCCGGCCGCCGTAGGTGCTGAGCAGACCGAATTCCTCGTGAAGAGCCCGCTTCCACACCAGCTTGCCGTCCTCAGCTTTCAAACAGGCGAAATAGCCGCAGACGCCGAGCACATACAGATTGCCTGATGTGGGATCGGCTATCACGGAAGACCAGCCCAGCCGAGTGTCCGGGACGTCGGACGACCAGACGTTGAAGCGATGTTCCCAAGTGGTCTTACCGGTCGCGGCGTCGACGCACACGACCTTCTCACCTTCTTCCGCCGTGCCCGGTTGGTCCCGCACGATCGTGTACAGCTTACCCAAATAGGTGATCGGTGTGCTGCGGCCGCCGAGGTCGGTTCGCTTCCAAACGAGATTCGATCCCTCGCTACCTCGTGGGTCCCACTTGTCCGGCAGTCCGGTCACGCGGGCGATCCCGTTTTGCTCAGGGCCACGCCAGTAAGTCCAGTCGCCACCTGGGGAAGGTTCGGCGCCGAATGCCGCCGATCCCCCGAGCGCAAACGCCGACGAGCGACTCGCGCCGCCCAGTGCGGCTGTCGATTCGCCGCCGCGGTGAGCGAACATGCCGAACGGGGATGGAACCGAAACGGCAGGGCCGAGCAGCAAGCCGAAAGCGGCCGCGAGTAGGCCCATGACCGTCCGCCAAGATCTCGTCGCGTTGATGTTCATGGCAGGTGGGGCCGCCCCAGGTAGGACGGCGTAATGGTGGGTAGGGAGGTTGCGCCGACTATGCTGAAGTTTACGACGGCGCGGGTCGCGCCACAAGCACTAGGCATGCCGGGCAGGAGCGAACGGACCTGACGGAACGCCGGAAGAAGCTAGGAAGGCACTTCGAGCTTGAGGACGCCTGCGGCGTGAGGACGCTTGCGGCGGGTGTGTGCTCAACGCGGGAGAGTGTTCAATACTCGAAGGCGTGTGTCGCTGGACGTTGCCTGTGGCCGTGGCGTGTCTCGCCGCTCCGCGTGAGCCGTCCGGTGAACGGCGATGACGGTTGAATTGCGACGCTCACGGACGGGGTTCCGCTTGTCTCGGCATCGGCCGTGGCCTAACGTACCGCGAGTTAATCCTTTTGTAATCAGGGTTTGTCATGAGCGACTCCAGCCCAGTCCCGCCACCTGCCATCATGACGGAACAACTTACGCGTTGCTTTGGCGAGCAAATCGCGGTGGATCGAATCGACTTGCGGGTGGAGAAGGGCGTGATCTACGGTTTTCTAGGCCCCAACGGCGCCGGAAAATCGACGACGATCAAGATGTTGACCGGATTGCTCCAGCCCGATTCCGGGTCGATTCGTGTTTTGGGGCGTGATCCGGCGGTTGACTGC
Source organism: Planctomycetota bacterium (assembly GCA_046074805.1). Taxonomy (GTDB): domain Bacteria; phylum Planctomycetota; class Planctomycetia; order Pirellulales; family Pirellulaceae; genus CAIXSC01. The sequence goes on from JBJTOW010000511.1 coordinate 3,617, forward strand.
GAACACCTGGAGATTAAACGCCGCACCGGTGTCGTTCCCGAAGGCTTGACGCTGTTTGAAAATTTGACGGCCGTCGAGCAACTGGCGTTTGTAGGTCGGATGTTCGACATGGACCGGGAAACGATCCGGAAACGGTCAAGCGAGCTTTTGGAAATGATGGGACTGGATCGCGAAGTGGGCAAACTGACAGGCGATTTTTCCCATGGAATGCGGAAGAAGCTGGCTTTGTCGATCGCCTTGTTGCCCAATCCCGACCTGCTGTTCCTCGACGAGCCCTTTGAGGGCGTCGACGCTGTTACATCGAGTGTGATCCGCGATTTGTTACTGTCGTTCGTCCGCCGAGGTGGAACGGTGTTTGTGACATCGCATGTGCTTGAGCTCGTCGAGCGGCTCTGCACCCATGTGGGGATCATCGTCGCGGGTCGGCTGGTCGAGCAGACTTCGCTTGAGGAGGTGCGTTCGGGCAGTTCGCTTGAGAAGCGATTCCTTGAAAAAGTCGGATTCAAGCCCGATCAGACGGCGCGCCTCGATTGGCTGGAAGGTGGAGTCGCGCCATGAACATTGACCATCTGCGAACGCTGATTTGGCTGCGTTGGCGTCTGACAGCCAATACGTTCAACCGGTTGGAGATGAGCAGCAAAGCTCTACGCTTGTTCTTCGCCGCGTGGGCCGTCTCTATCAGCTGGTCCTCGTTTTTTCTCGTGGTCGCGTTTAGCAACTGGCTGTTGCCTAGCGTCTGGAATGACGTGTTGCTTTTAACCTGGAACGCGTTGGTCGCCGGGTTCGTGGCTTTTTGGCTCATCGGCATGCTCAACGAACTAAGGCAGCCCGAGGCCATTTCCTGGGACAAGTGTCTCTATCTTCCGATCTCGGCGCGGGAAGCGTTCCTGTTGAATTTCGGCAGTTCGACGCTTTCCCTGCCGAACTTTCTGTTTGTTCCGCCCATGGCCGGCTTGAGCCTCTCGATGGCGATTCGATATGGCGGAGGGTTTTGGGGCGGGCTCCTGTTGGTTCCATGTTTCGTGCTCATGTCGACCGCCGGTGCGTTTCATTTACGCAGTTGGCTCGCCTTGATCTTGAAGAATCAGCGCCGCCGCCGCTTGGCGGCTACCGCCGCCGGTGTCTTTATTGCCATCTCCTTTCAACTCCCCGGCCTGTTGCATGAAGCCACACAGGAGAATCTGCCGATTGCCGGCAATCGGAACGACCAGCGTGCGGCCGCGCAGGAGGCGTTCGTGCGGAACGTGTCCCAGATCGACCGCTTCGTCCCGCCGCTATGGCTTGCCGCCGGTTGGGAGTCGATCGGACGGGGTAGCGGATGGGGCGGATTGGCGGCCGGGACTGGCATGTTAGCCCTGACGGGATTTAGTTTGGTCCGCAGTTACCGGCTGATGTTGAACCAATATCGGGGAGAGAGCGTCGGCGGCGCGGTTGGTCGGCCTCAATCGAAGGCTCGGACACCCCCCGAGAGTTCGGAGACTCCCGTGGCGTTTCGAGGGCCGGAAGCCGGTAGAAGAAACTGGCTGGAGTTCGAATTGCCATGGCTGAATCGACCGCAGTCGGCGATGGCGATGATGACGTGGCGCTGTCTCGCGCGGACACCCGAATTGCAGGTGGCCTGTTTCATGCCAATACTGATGCTCGTCCTTGGATTTGGATTGGCTGCTTGGCGGGCGAAGGGGATATTTCCGGACTGGAGCCACCCGCTGATAGCTGTGGCGCTCTGCTATCTCGGCATGTCTGGCCCACTGCAGTTGATCCTTAACCAATTTGGCTTCGACCGTCACGGTTTTCGCAGTGTGATTTTGTCGCCAGCCGGGGAATTCGATATCCTATTCGGGCGAGGCTTCGCGATCGCTGTGCTGTCGATTGTTACGGCATTGCCTGTCTTGATCGCCTCCCATTGCATTTGGCGTCTTCAGCCTAGCCATTTAGCTGCAACCGTCTCTCAAATCGGCTGTATTGTCTTATCCGGTTGTCTATGCGGAAACATCACCGCGATATTCGGTCCGATTGGAGCCATGTCCAAGTCGGCTCAGGTCCGCATTGGCCCCGTGCTGTTATCAATGACAGCGATGAGCGTTTCGGTCATGCCGCTGCTTCCCTCGATCGCCATGTTGGGGATTGAGTGGGTGGTAAAGGATACGGGGTGGTTGGCGAGCGTGCCGTTCTATCTCATCGGGTCGGTTACGACGTTCGCGGTGCTTGTGGTGGTTCATCGCCCGATGATTCGCTGGCAGGGCACACTGCTGCGCCGGCAGAGATTGAGGATTCTCGAAACGGTCACGAAAACCGACGGCTGATTCGCAGACGATCGCCCGTTCGGCGATTGGATTCGGTCGCGTCATCCGCCGCATTCCGACCTTCCTACCGGGGCTAACCCAAATCGCCGGCTGGGGCTCCGAGACTCGTCAAGGCCCGTCGGTGACTGGCATTCATCAACTCGCGTTCTTCCGCTTCTGGAATCATACCGCGTGCCGAAATCGCGGCGGGAAAAAACGTTGGTCAATGTTGATGCGTTGGGCGCCGAAACTTAGACTAGGGCGGCTGTTTGAGTGGTGTTACAGTCCGTTAGCTTGTCCAGACGGCTAGCGTACGGTCTCGGTCTCGATGGAAGGCGAAGGAGCGGTTCATGCTGCGAGTCACACACGGCAGGGGGATGGGGCGCCGCGATTTTCTGACTCTTGGAGCGTTCGGCTTAGCCGGCTTGGCTGTCGATCGGCTTGGCGGAAGCTTGGCGGCGGCTGGTGATTCCGAGTCGTTACTACGGGCTGGCCGGTCGGTCGTGTTTTTGTTCCAGCAGGGCGGGCCAAGCCAATTCGAGACGTTCGACCCGAAACCGAACGCGCCCGATGGCGTGCGAACGGTTCGCGGCGTGATCGAGACCAAATTGCCAGGGGTGTACTTTGGCGACACGATGAGCCGGCTGGCGCGGTTGGCGGACAAGTTGACCGTGGTACGAGCGTTCCAGACGAACAACGGCGGCCACAATATCCAGCCAATCGTCGGGCCGGATTCGCTGAACGCGAACATCGGGTCACTGTACGCCCGAGTGGCCGGGGCGACTCGTCCCGATTCCGGGATGCCCACGAACACGGTTGTGTTTCCAGATGCCGTTTACAAGGACGTTCTGAAGGGGCGGGCTCGCGGAGATATCGCGGCGACTGGCGGCTTAGGGAGTGTCTATGCGCCATTCATACCCGGCGCCGATGGCCAATTGCAGAAAGACATGCGGCTCCGCCTTTCCAAGAACACGTTGACTACACGCACGGAGCTGGCTTCGCAACTTGATACGCTCAATCGCGTGCTCGAGACCTCGCCCGAATTCAAAATGCTCAACCACCTGCAGCGGCAGGCTTACCAAGTGTTGCTGAGTGGTGGCGTGGCGGACGCGCTTGATCTGTCGAAGGAAGATCCACGGGTCGTCGCTCGGTACGACACGGCCGCGTACACGCGGCCGGATGGTTGGAGCAAAGCCGCTCGATGCCGTGCCGGCATGTACAACGGCCACGCCAAAGCGATCGGCAGGCAATTGCTCATGGCCCGCCGACTGTGCGAGGCGGGCTGTGGCTATGTCACGATCCACGCCGGTTACGACGGTGTTTGGGACATGCACGCCGACGGCAACAATCTAAACATGGTGGATGGCATGGAGGCGGTCGGGCCGAGCTTCGACCACGCGGTGGCGACGTTCATCGAGGATATCGAGTCCCGTGGGCTGGCCGACAAAATCCTGCTTGTGGCCACTGGCGAAATGGGGCGAACGCCGCGGCTCAACAAGAACGGTGGCCGCGACCATTGGGGGAAATTGGCGCCGCTTGTGCTCTACGGCGGCGGCTTGCGGGGCGGCCAAGTGATCGGTCAATCGACCCGCGATGGCGGCGAGCCGATCGCTGAGCCGATCGGACCGAAGCATCTCATCTCCACGATCTTGCAATCGCTGCTGAATCACGGCCAACTGCGATTAGCGCCCGCGTTCGGCCCCGTGTCGCGGCTCACCGAACATCCTCCGATCCCGGATTTGGTCTAACTTTCGCCGAAGCGATCGCGGACCGGGCTTTCACAAGCGGGACGCTCTCGTCCGTTGTTTTGTGGCGGGATACATCGCGGAGCTCGCGATCAAGCGAAAGCGGTATCCGCTCAGCTCAGCTGCCGTCGAGCGGACTGAAGCAACTGACGCAATTCCTGCAGCGTCGTCAGCTTGCTCCATTGTTCACGGGCCACTTCGGCGAGGCCCGCCGGTGTCGTCTTCATATCGGCTTTAAAGAATTCGATAAAGACGCCGCCGATCCAGCGGGTGA
>JBJTOW010000512.1:0-2631 GCA_046074805.1 Planctomycetota bacterium
CCAGTTCCAGATAGACTCGTCTCTCCGCTCGGTCAACCGTGCCCTCTAGCGAATCGAAATTGCCCGCTGTCAGCGTCTGCCAACCGACAAGCGGCTGCGCGGGAAACCGCAACCGTTCTGGGTTCAACGCCCGGTCGATGATGAACGAGAGCGACGCGAACTTGCCCGACGCCATTTCAATCGATAGCGAGGCCGCCTTCGACGTGTCGAACTGCGGGCTTTGCAACAAACCGCCAAGTCGCTGGGAGAATGCGTGGGAAAAACGACCGGCTGGCAGCAGATGTTGCAGAGCCGCGTCGCCCGATTCACTCACGACAAGCTCGCCATCGCGAACCGCGCCATGCCGCATTCCGGCGCCTTCCCATCGCCAGCCGCCCGAGCCGTCTTCGCGACTAAAATCGGCGACCAAACGCAGTCTCTCACGGTTCGCCATCACGCGTTGTTCGCGTTGCTTGGCGAACTCCTCCGCCGTTACCGGTGTCGCGAGCGACCGCTGCCAGAACTCGGCCAGTGAATTGGGAAACGCCGTAACGGCCGGCTTGCTGGCGGGAATCGCGCGGAGCTTCTCCAGCACGCTGTTAGGCCTCGCTGGGTCGGTCGCCGCCAGCCACAGCCGTCCGAGTTCGGCGCGCAGCGCCAACTTCAGCGAGCGTAGCTTGTCGATGGTCGCCGTGTTCGGGTCGACGGCGTCGATCGTACGCGCGCTGAACCGCGTGCTCATCAACATGCCGGCCAGCGAGTAGTAATCACGCTGCGCGACGGCGTCCAACTTGTGATCGTGGCACTGGGCGCATGCCAGTGTGGTCCCAAGAAACGCCTTGCCAAGCGTATCGATCATGTTGGCGACGGCTTCCTGTGTCACGCCTTCTACGGCCGAATTGTCGCCATGGCGACGTTCGCCCAGACGCAGCATCATCGGCCCAATCAGCGACTCGTTCACGCCGGTCGCCGGATCCAAGCGCGGTTCGAGAAGATCGCCGGCGATTTGCTCGAGCACCAAGCGGTCGTACGGAACATCGCTGTTGAAAGCGCGGACCAAGTAGTCGCGGTACCGCCACGCGTTCTTCGCCGGCACATCCCACTCGTAGCCGTGCGTATCGGCGTAATGCACAACGTCCATCCAGTGCCGCGCCCAGCGTTCGCCGAACACGGGACTGTCGAGCAGGCGATCGACAAGCCGCGAGTAAGCGTCGGGGGAATTGTCGTTCGCGAATTCGTCGACAAGCTCCACCGATGGCGGCAATCCGGTCAGCGTGAAACTCAGCCGACGCGCCAGCGCGCGACGCCCTGCCTCGCCGGCCGGCGACAATCCAGCCGCGCGTAGCCGCGCGAAAATCCAGCGATCGACGGGCGTACACGACCAACTGTCATCGCCCAGTCGCGGCGAATCCCGATCGATGACCGGTTTCAGGCTCCACCAATCGAGGCGTCGACGATATTCGGCCTCCCACTCTCCAGCTTTATCCGGCCTACGCAGCGCGCCCGATCGCGGGTCGATAGCTCCCGCCTTGATCCAGTCCGTCAAGTCGGCGATGACCGCCGCCGGCAACTTTGATTGGCCGGGCGGCATCGCGGAGACATCCGCGTCATGGCGGACAGAACGCAGCAGTGGACTCTGTTCGGGCTGTCCGGGCACAACGGCCGGTTGGCCGGACTCGCCCCCAGCGAGCCAGCCAGCCTTTAGGTCGAGTCGCAGGCCACCCCGCAACTCGGGCGCATCGGCGCTGTGGCAGCGGTAGCAATGCTCGACCAACACCGGCCGAATCTTCTTCTCGAAAAACTCGAGCTTCGCGCGTTCGTCGGACGTTTCGGCGGCGACGATCGCTCGGACCAACACGGTGGCGGCAATGAAGGCACCCACAGCCAAGGATGGCGTGCGCATCAACTGGCACAAGGCGAATCGAAACGTCAACGGCGGGTTCATCATGGCGCGGATTCCCGGAAAGCAAACAGGTGCGCTACGCGAACTGCTTCGTCCAAGCGATCTCAAAATGATGTTGGCGGTGGAAAGGAAATGGCTAGTGGTGCGGCCATTCGTCGATCAACGACGCGACCAGGCCAGTCCAACCGGTTTGGTGCGCCGCGCCAAGCCCTTCTGAGGTGTCAGCATGGAAGAACTCGTAGAATAACATCGAATCCCTCCACCAGGGATCCGATTGGAGCCGTTCGCGGTCGCCATACATCGGTCTGCGGCCGTCCGCGCCGCGCCGAAACATGCCGATCAGCCGCTGTGCTAGGTCGTCGGCCAGTTCATGCAATGTGACAGCACGGCCACCGAACGCGGGCGGCCGCACTTGGAACTCGGGCCCGTAAGCTTTGCCGAGTTTGCGGAGCGATTCGATCAACAGAAAACAAGTCGGAAACCAGACAGGGCCGCGCCAGTTCGAGTTGCCGCCTTTGATTTTCGTGAGCGCGGCCGCTGGCTCGTACGCGACCGTCCGGCCCTCGAAATGGTACGGATGCTCCGCGTGGTGACGCGACAAGCTTCGCACGCCGCCGGGCGCGAGGAACTCGGCTTCGTCCCGATCTCGTGGAGGGTGTCTGTCACGAAACGCATCGTGCCGGTGAGCGGACCCATGTGCTGGCGATCGTCGATGACGCGCAGTTGAAGCGGGTGCTCGAACGGGTCTG
>JBJTOW010000513.1:0-4884 GCA_046074805.1 Planctomycetota bacterium
GCCGCCGCCGTCGCCAACGCCAACGGCGATTTCCTCATCGTGCATTAAAGGCCCGGCGCCGCTATGTTCGCTGCGATTCGCTGTGTCAACCGGCAGCAGGGCGGCGCAAGAAACGGACCACAAGCATAACGCTCAACGCCGCAGCGGCCAGCAAACCGCCTGCGAGCCATGGGCGGTACGCGAGCCATGCCAGGGCGATCGTGGCCAGCGACAGCGCCATCGCGACCAAAAGCGCGAACACCGCAATGCCACCCCGCGTCAAAGATCCGAAGAGTGGAATGAACGAGGCGAAGATGGCGATCGGTTGGAGGATCGCGCCGATGCCAATCGCCATCATCAGGTAACCGCCTCCCCGCAATAGCCAAGTTAGAAGCGTATTCTCCGCCTCCATCTGTCCCACCATCGCCTGCGCCGTGTAAGTCCCGGTCCGCAATCGTTCAATCTGCGTGCCCATTCCTTCCGCTTGGCTGGCTTGCCAAGGGCCCAACGTCGATTTCGCTTGCCCGGCGATCACGCTGACAACTGCGGGCCGAACCACCTTCCAGGAAATCTTCAGGTCGCCCACGGCCGGGCTGTTCGGGTCGGGCTTCTTACCCTCCGAGTCATTGGGGAGATAAAGCGTCTGGCCGGTGATGACCGATCGTTCACGGTCCGACTCGGACAACCGCAATTCTTCCGCTATCGGCAAAGGCTCGTACTCGCTCATCTGAGCCACCAGCGCCGACGAAAGTGTGTACGCTCCCAATAAGACGCTGTCAGCCGACTTTTCCCAATCCTGAAACCGCATCGAGCCAGGATTCGAATGATTGGCCTCCTGGGCAAAACGAGTCGAATCGATCGGCGAGCTTGACCAGTGTTTTTCGTAAGTGTACGTCGTGCGGGTCTCCGTTCCACCTCCGACCTTTTCGCGAGTCTCCTGTTTTTTGTCCTCGCGCCATTGGTACATCTCGACCGACCGACGCAACTTGATGGCCGATGCCGTGACGGCGAAGGCGTCGTCCGCAAGCGTCTGGTCGGTGGTGGCGTTGCCCGTGAGATGGACAGGTCGGCCTTCGTGCTTTTCGTCGACTCGATCCGCTTCGACCGTCACCACGGCGCCCTTCAGTTCGGTCAACGCCCGGGCCGTTCGCACCGATCGCCCTTCGTTCCATGCCAGGAGCAAAAACGACCCGGCGAATAAGAGCAGTCCGAATAGCACGCCCGCCAGGGAGCCCGTGAGGCGGCTAAACCACCCCTGGTGACTCACTGTCGTGAACGAATCTCCGGCCATGATGAAGTCGACTTTCCAAGAAAGAGTCGAAGCGGGAAAGCGGCGAACCAAACCGCTTTCCAAGCCAGGATATCGTGCCGCGACGAACCTGGAAGTCCGTCGTCGGCCTAAATCGTCGAGAGATGGTCAGAGAGTTGGTCGACGACTACGACCAATCGTACAGCGACAACGCTTTCAATTCTCGGACCGCCAGTTGCTGGCCGCTAACCGCCAAATGCGCCCATGTTTCCGCGTCGCTGATATGGCGTTCGTCAATCAATTTGAATTCGGTTGGGTTCGCCTCGATCAGCAGCAGATCGCCGCGTTCGTCAAGCGCGAGGATACGGTTCTTGTTCGCGACGAGACTCCAGTACTTCCCGAACGTTTTAGGGGTGGTCCACTTGAGTTCGCCGGTGGCGAGATCAATGCACGTGAATCGCTGATTCCGGAGATGCAGGTAAGCGTGTCCGTCGATGACAACGGGCGTCGACATATACCCTTGCGTCTTATTTTCCCAAGCCATCGAAACGGTGAATTTCCCATCCTTGTTTTCGATGGCGTAGGCCGAGCTCTTCCCGCCATAAGCGCTCGTGAAAAAGCGGCCCGCGTGCACGGTGGGCGTCAGAATATTCATGCCGCGGAATGCCGGAATCTTTTCCGACCAAAGCACTTCGCCCGAGTTGTGATCGACACCCGCGAGTTGCTCGCGAGTCTGCACGACCAGTTGCGGACGCCCCGCCACCTCCACCAGCACCGGCGATGAGAACGCGCTGCCGAACATGCCACCGCCGTCGTCGAGCGACTTCCACAGAACTTTGCCGGTCGCCGCTTCCAATTTCAGAAAACCACCGGCTGCCTGCACGTAAACAGCCCCGTCGACGACCAGCGGCGAGCACACGAAACCGAAGGCGGGAACCGTGGACTTCAACTCCGCGACGAAATCCCGCCGCCACAATTCGCGGCCATCCGCCGCGCTCAAACACACCAACACGTCCCGAATCCCACCGACGAACAGGCGTTCTCCGTCGTAGGCGGGCGTGCTTCGGATCCAGTCGCCGTTCGACTTGGCGAAGAACGGAACGCTGATCGCTCCGTCCCAAGAAACGGCCCACAGTTCCCGGCCCGTCGCGCGGTCGATCGCCTTCACAACCTCGCGTTTCTTGTCCACCGTCTCGGTCGTGAAAATGCGGTCAGCGGCGACAATCGGCCCAGAATAGCTGGGGCCCAATTCGATCCGCCATTTCTGCCGCAAACGCTCGCCTTGCAGGCTCTCCGGCCAATCCACCCCGGAAACTTTGCCGTCGCGAGTCGGTCCGCGCCATTGCGGCCAGTCGCTCGCCGTCGCCAAGGCAGGCCATGAAGCCATTGCGGCCGAAAACGCGGCGGAAAATGTTCGGCGACTCATCGAGTTTTTGGGGCGAACCATACGAGCACTCCGGGAGTAGAGAAGACGGGCGGAACAGGCGACGGACCGACGCGAACGGAATGTAAAAGCGGATGGCCGACACGGCCGACCGATGTGGCTGGCCGTTCGAACCCGTTCAAATCGTCCACGGCCGCTGCCGCGAGTGGACGATTTGAACGATTCTCGGACGTTCTGGTTGTAGAGTGTGAAAGCCTACCAAGCAAGCGGAAAACGGACGTTTTTCTCGGTGGGACGGCGGCGAGTAACGCGTTTCGGCCGATTTCCAACCACCAAAACGGAAGTTCCGAGACTGCTCGTGCATCCCCCAAAAAACCCGAAAATCATGTTATTTCGCGTGGATTCAGCCATCGGAAAAATAATCGACAAAGATTGCTTTTCGCCGGAATCGCCGTTTTTCACAGGGAAAAGAGGGCCGACGATATTCCACCGGCGGTCAGTTATCGGGCAATCCGTCTTGCGGAAAAGATGGTGAACGATTTGAATGATTTGGTCGATTCAGACACAGTTAGAGGTCATTTGCCACGAGCAAGGAGTTTCACCATGGCGACAACGGCGGTTCTCGGTTCGCGGAAATCCAAGTCCCAACGAAGCTCCTCGATGACGTCTGGCGTTCAAGGGAAGCCTCAAAAACCAAAGGTGGCTGCCGGTCGCAAGCCGACCCGGGTTTCGAATCCGGTCGTCCTCGCCTCGAAAACCGCCGCCAAGAAAACTCCGAACCGGATCGCTTCCCGCCAAGTTGTTTCCGCGAAAGCGATCGAACTGAATGCGGTGCCGACACGAGCGAGAAGCGAGCGTCCAAGCGGCGAACGGCCAAGCCGGAAGAAAGAAGGCATGGCCAATCTGTCTTCCCCTGAATCGATTGCCAAACGCCCGACCCAGGCTTCCTCGGCAACATCGGCTGTGCTCGTCACGGCTAATCCAACTGGGCATCGGATGGTAGCCCAGTCAACCGTATCAGAGGATTCGCGGCGCGGCACTCTGGATTTGGCAGTCCAAGCGCGGGCCCGCGTATGGATGCAGCGAGAGGTGGCGTTTATCGATCACCCCGCCTTCCGGCAACGCGATTCCGAAGCAATTGAAGATGTGCTGGCTTTCGCCGCAACGGTCGAAGACCTTCCGCTCCAAGCCGAAATTCCAGACAAACTGCCGCCCTATCTCCGCCGTCTGTGCGAAGTGCCGTTGTTAACGTCCGACGACGAGCGTTGCCTGTTCCGACGCATGAACTTCCTCAAGTTTCAGGCGAATGTGTTGCGAATGCGTCTTCGCGAGGATTCTGTTCAAGCCTCCGATCTGGATCAGATCGAGCGACTGGTGCAGGGCGCGGAGAAGATCCGCAATCGCATCATTCGGGCGAACATGCGGCTCGTCATGTCGATCGTGAAGCATTACATCAGCGACTCGATGGCTTTCGATGATCTCCTCAGCGAAGGCGCGGCGGCGCTGCTGCGAGCGGCCGAAAAGTTCGATTGCAGCCGCGGTTTCCGCTTCAGCACCTACGTGACGAAGGTGGTGCGGCGCGAAGTTTTCCGCTTGGTTATGTCCCATAAACGCCAAAGCGACCGCTACGCCACCGGCACCTGGGATTTCATCGGCGAGCAGTCGGAGGAGCATGGCGACGAGGTCGACAACGAAGTCGATCTGTCGGCGCTGCGTGGCGACTTGACCGAGTTTTTCGGCAACCTTGACCCGCGGGAACAATCTATACTACGGGCTCGCTTCGGCATGGATCATGACGATAAGGCCCCAAGCCTCAACGACCTTGGCCGGCGAATGGGTGTTTCCAAGGAACGGGTTCGTCAGCTGGAGATGCGAGCGATCCGTAAGTTGCAAAAGCAATTCCAGCAGCGGCGTGCCGAACGACGCGAAGCGGCCTCCGCGTAAGCGACGCTCTTCCGCGAGAGACCGACGCATTGCCATTTGGAGTGCGGGGCCGAAGGCACCGCTTTCCCCCTACGGACGACGTCTCGTTGCAGCGAACATCTTTCGAGCGCACCGACTTGGAAGCCGCGATCGCACGTTGACCGTCTATCTTCGGCCGCGTGAAAGCGGAGCCCGAAGGCGCCGCACTCCAAATAGGCCGACCAATTTTGGAGTGCGGGGCCGAATGTGTCGTGGTCCTGCGCGGACGGAGGTTCGTGGTGGCGGAAGCATTTTGAGCGTATAGAACGGGAGGCCGAGATCGCACGTTGACCGTCTATCTTCGGCCGCG
>JBJTOW010000514.1:0-7340 GCA_046074805.1 Planctomycetota bacterium
CGCCGTAGCCGGTCCGGGGATGAGGAAGCGAATGGCCCGAACGCGCCTCCGCCCGCGTTGTTCACCAGCAGGTCCAATCCTGACCAGCGATTGCTCACTTCGACCGCCAACCGCTCCCGGGTCGCTTCATCGGTGACATCGCCCGCCACCACAAAAGACTCTCCGCCCGCCCCGTTGACCTCGCGGGCCAACTTTTCCAGACGTTCGTGACGCCGAGCGGAAACGATCAGCCGAGCGCCGCTCGCCGCCAATTGACGGGCCATCGCCAGCCCAATTCCGCTCGACGCGCCCGTTACCAAACATCGCAGCCCCTGAAGTTCGCGGACCGCCATCACCCACCGGCGACGCGTCTGGGGATCGTGAACGAGTACAACAGCGTGACGGCCCCGCCACCGAACATGGCCCAAGGGGCCCACTCCGGCGTATCGTAAACTTTCGGCGGTTCGGCGATCACCTGGCCCCACGCATTCGTCTTCGGCGGGGGACCGGCGAGCGTCACTTTTTCCACGACAAGGCACTCGGCGCCAACCACCACCAGCATCACCCCAAAGGCGATAAACAAAGCTCGAAACATCGCCCAATCCCTCCACTCGCGACCGCTCGATCCGCTCGGAAAACAAACGTCCGCAACGTCCTAAATGGTACGTCGCGGCGGCCGGTCGTCACGCAATTCACGTGGCCAGCGGACCGACCAAACAGGGAATACGCAACGAAAATGCGGGTCGTAGCAAATATGCGGACAGGATATTGAGAGCAAGAGTGCTTAGTCAGCGATTGACTCTCATCGTACGACGGACTTCCAGTCCGTCGCAACGCCCAGCAATCCAGAGACGGTTTTAATTGCGTTTCAGTCCGAACGCCGTGTAATGAAAGCCCGTCTCGTCGTTCGTCATCATGCCTCCGGCTGGCGCCAAGTAGCGGGCCAGCACGGCGAACGGCGGCAGCGGATTGTCTTTCACCGCTTGTTCCACCGAGCGGAAGAAGTCGTTATTCGCGGCTTGCCGTCCGAGCATCTGACGCACGTCGTCCCCCTGCGCCAAGTCGTACAGCATCCGCATTCCTTCCTCGGGGCGGTTGAAGGTGAGCATCCCAGGCTTCAACCCGCCCGACTGCCGCGACACTTTGCTCGCGATCAGTTTGAAGTCGAGCGCGGCGGCCAGCGATTTCTCCGGATCGCTCTCAGCCACCACGCATTGCTTAAGCAGCGGCATCGAGTCGGTCAGCACGAGGTAATCGCCGAGAATCGCGACGCACGGTTCGGGTTCCCGCAGTTGCAACTGCGGTCGCTGCCCGCGATCTTCACGCGCATTGAATTTGACCCGCTGGAAACGTTGGCCTCCGAAAGTGTCCGACTCGAACCGGTCCGCGTATTTGCCAGTGATCTTTTCAAGCGTCCCGCGGAAAGCGGCGGCGTCTTTTAGCTTGATGGCGAGCATCTGAGTTTGGCCATTGATCCGCGCGGGTTTTTCCACCCATGTCAGGTATGTCACCCGACCCTCCATCGCCGCCAATAGTTCGGTCTCGAAATCGACGCCCAGCGGTTCGCCCACCCGCCGCTTCATAAGGTCGGCGGTGGTGCCCTCGGCGCGAAAACTGTCAACCAACTGCCGGACTTCCCGGTAACTTGTTTCAAAGTCCCAGTTAAGAGTCAGATAGCTCGCCACATCGTTGGGCACCCAAGGTTCCGGCGTCGAATCGCCCCCGTTGAGCGTCAATGCTTTCAACACTCCTCCACGCGGGTTGTCGAGCAGCACGTGGACATGCTGGATCATGTCGAATTCGCCAGCCCCGAAAATCAGGCTGCCACCGATCCCTTGCAGCCCGTCCAAGCCAATCGCGGGCAGGATCGCTAAGCCTGTTTGGGCGGCGAAGTTGCCGCGGGACGCCACCCGCACCAACTCAATGGGATCGACATACCAGGTGAACTGTGGACGCTCGTCCCGCGCACCCCCACAGCGGCTCATGATCGCGGTGAACTTCCGATTGTCCGCCAACGATGTCCAATCAGCGGGCGGTTTGCCGTTCCACACCGCCAACGCGTTGCGGGCGACATCCGTGTTGGACGAAAGCAACATCACGCCCTCTTTGAACGCGTAAGAAACGCCAGGCTGGTTGCCCACCGGCGACCAAATGTTGAGCAACGCATCGCCCTGGGCTTCCGTTGTCTTGGTCGATCCGAGTCGCTCCATTTCCTGAGCACCCCGATCCACAAGTTGCTGGACCGACGCAATCTGATCGCCCGCTTCCAACAACACCACCAGCGCCGGCACCCCAGCCGGTGGCGCGACCACCGCGATACATAGCTCGCCTTGCGGAATAGCCAGGATCTTGTCGAGCGACAGTCCGACTTGGTCTTGCACCTGGCCGAACGCGTTGGCGACCGTGCCATAAAGTTGCGTGGCCAACGGCTTCACTTGTTCGTCTTCCAGCATTCGCCCCATCGAGCCTTCCCGGAACTTCGTGACGAATTCGCGGGAATCCGGCACGCGGAGCAACGCCAACGTGTTCTCGGGCAGCATCTGCGGTCCCGAGGGGCGTTCAGCTCGGATTTCCCCCGTTCCGAGCAGCAACATGAGCGAAAAGAAAGCCAACGAAGCCAGATGGCGAGCGGCTTGCGACCGCGAAGGAGAAATGTTCAACCGAATACCCTTTTGACTTGACAGTGCGTCGTCGCCCGGAATCTTGTTGCCCGGAACATCCATTTCCACCGCTACTACCCGCGAGCGTCTCGCCGGGTTTCAATCTTCCGGCAACGCTTCGCTTGTCGTGGGCGCTGGAAATGACGACACTACGGGTGTTGAGGTTTGTCGCGTTATCTTTTTTTCCGCTGTCATGTCGTCTAGCGAGCGTCCCATGTCCATGGCAACCCGCGTTTTCTGCTGGGCACTCTGCGTTTCCACGGCTGGCCTTATCGCCACGTTCGCCGCGCCCCATCCAGCTCAAGCTCAATTTGGCGGCCTGGGAATGGGGTCGAACTCGGGCTCCACCGGCCAGCTTGGCGGCGGCGGCTCCTCTGCGGCTGGCTCGGGCAATACGCTGTCCGGCAGCAACATGGCGAATTCGATCAGCAGCATGAACGCCAATCGCGGCATGAGTGCTCAGAATCTCCGCGGTTTCGGCGGAGCCAACGCGTTCCGATCAGCGATCGGCGCCGACAATGTCGGCCAACAAAGTGGGCTCAGCGGCCTAGGCGGCATGAATTCCGGGATGATGGGAATGGGTGGCCTCGGCGGTATGGGTGGCATGGGAATGGGACGGATGGGTGCCTTCGGCAACATGTTTGGCAACCAGTTCGGAATGAACCAAGGAATGAACCAGCAGGGCGGAACGAGCAAACTGCGGATTCCTACGAAGATCGGTTTCGCCGCGTCAGCCACGCCGGCCGTCGCGACCGCCCGCTCGCAAAAGTTCGCGAGCCGTATTCCCAAGATCCCCAGTTTCAAAGGCGTGTCGGGCCTAAGTGTCCAGATGGCCGGCGAAACGGCTGTGATTCGCGGGACGGTGCAATCCGAAGAGCAAAAGGAACTGGTCGAACGGCTCGCGAAGTTGGAACCAGGCATCTCCGACGTCCAGAACGAACTGGAGGTCGTCCCGCCGGCCGAGGCCGCTTCGACTTCGGCGGCGACGGACGGTGCCACCGAGGAACTCCCCGCGCCCCGTCTTCCCTAAAAATGAAGCGTTGACACAGCGCGAGGCGCGCACTTTAGCTAATCGAGTGCCGTGCGGGAGGCGATCAAGATCGCTAATCGCCGCTCTTCCGCCGACAGTGCGATCGTCGACAAAGCCGTAACCATCATCCGTCCACCAATCTGAGCCCACTTGTCGGGCTGTGGTTTCGCCGGATCCCAACTACCCGCCGCACATCCCTCGCGAACTTGGGATCGGACCAGCACAACGCTTAGTTCCGATTGCCATGCGACGCGGGCGGCCACATCGGTCGATCGATCAATCGCTTGGCTTGCGAAGAACCATCGGTACGCGTCGCGTTGTGCCCCCATTTCCGGTTTAACGCTGGCTAGCAATTCGACGCCTTTGAGAACCGCCTTGTCGTCCGGTTTCGCGTTGATCAACTGTTTGGCGAGAGTGCCGACGGCGGTCAGCGTGGACGGGTTGGCGGCAGGCGCGCCGGCGGGCGTGTACGCGTAAAATTCGCCATTCGGTCCACCCGCCACCGATTGGAGAAATTTGCGAGCACCATCCAGCGTGGCAGGCTCGACAGCCAGCCCCGCTTGCTGCCCGCTCCGCAGCGCCAACACCTGCCATCCCAAGACGGATGTGTCGCCGGGCATTCCGGGCGTGTAACGCCAGCCGCCGCCATTTTTATCCTGGGCCCGCGCGATGAAGTCGAGTCCTTTCTGGGCCGGCATTTTTAATCGATCGGCGCGGCTGCCATGAAACGCCTCGCACAACGCCAGCGTCGCGATGCCCTGGCTGTACATTGTGCCGCTGAGCCCATTCTGTTGATACAAACGTCCATCGTCCGTTTGCTGCGTCAAGAGCCATTCGACACCGTGATCGATCGCCGCGCGATACGGTCCCTCGATACCTGGCCGATGGCCCGCCGCCATGAGTGCCAACAACGCCATTCCAGTCGAAGCGGTATCCGCCGTGGCGGTGCCAGCCCCATCGCAAGCTCCCTGGCCGTCCGCTTGCTTCACGGGGCAACTCGCTCCGTGAACCATTCGCCATCCGCCATCCGCGCTCTGATGCCGAACCAGCCAACTCAACGCCTGCGACACCGCTTTCCGGCGAGCTTCCCCCGGCAGTTCCAAATCGGGCTTGCAGTCTTCGGGGTTGCGAATGGATTCCGCCAGCGACGATCGAGCATCGTACATCGCCATTTCCTTTTCCTTTTCCCGAGCCGCTTGTCGCGAGGACTCGGTCGCCATCCCGGACAACGGCTTCTTGGGCGAGTCTGTCGCGTTAGGGTCGGGCTTCGTCGAGTCCTTGACTCGGACGGAACCAGCCTTCGACGCGGCCCACACGGTGGGTGCTTTCCAAAGCGTCACCATCGACAGAGCGGCCGCGATCGCGACTGCGGCCAAGACACCGGCATACTGCCAACGCGATCCGAGTCTGTTATCATTTACAAACGGCTTAAAGTCCGTCAGCAACACAGCGATTCTCCTTGAAAGATGACTTGAAGGACTCCCGATCCCCAGCATTTCCGCCGCCCACTCCACGCGCAAGCGACCGTCTTTCGCCCACTCGATGAGCAACCCGGCGTATTCGGCCGGCTCCATACCGCTCGACGCGACCGCCGCTTGATCGGCGAGCAATTCCTGGTCCAGGCGTTGCGCCCGCCGCAGCCACCAAAACAAAGGATGAGCGAACAGCGGGACCCAAAGCACGCGGGCCAGCGCCATCCTCCGCAAGTCGCCGAAGCGGATGTGGGCCCATTCATGCGCGAGCACGGCGCGGACCCGCGCCGCGTTGTCGCCGGCGGCGGCAAGCGTCGAGCCATCGCTGGTTCGTGTCGATCCATCCGTGGCCGAAGCCTGCGACACGGGTGATTCAGTCTCTATTCGGCCAGCGGGCAGCAAGATGGCAGGCCGTGGACCGCCAACCGCCGCGGCGCCAACGAGCTCGTCCGTCACCAACGCTCGCACTCGCCAGCCACCTCGGCCCGCGATCCGATTCAATTCTTCGCGAATCCAGGGAGGCGCCGGCCGGGATCGCGTTACTAGGCCAGCCACTCGGGCGGCGCCAGCCGCCAGCCACACGATCATTCCAGCGGCTCCAGCCAAATAGAGCTTGCCGAGCAGCGACCGCAGGCCCGCGACGCCATAGCGTTCTGTCCATGCGGTCGGAGGAGACGCTGGTTGGGCATCGGCCGATCGAACCTGATCCGGATCCACTGACGTCGCTCGGGGCGCCGTCGAGCGATCTCGCCAAGCGGCCGTGTCGGGGCGCTGGGAGCTTGCGAGTCCGAGTTCCAGGTCGCTGGACGGCGAATCACTGCCCGCGAATTCGGCCGTTCCAAACCACAAGGCCAAGCGGTCCCAAGGGATCGACTGTCGAGGCAACCCCGGTAGCAACAACGCCACGCCGAGCACCGCTAACCCCGCCAATCCGGCCGTAATCAGCGACAATCGCGTCAGCAGGTCACGGAACCACGGGCGTAGCAGAACGATAAGAAGCAAGAGAACCGTGGATGCAAGATAGAAATCGGCTGCGCGTCGCGCGATATCCTCCCAAAGACCGACGCCTGACCGCCTCCAGGATTCGACAACCAGCCATCCACCGACAACGCCCCATGCCGCGAGCACAGTCCCGCCATGAACGGCCGGGGCAATCCACGTTCTGAGCGAACCGCGACGGTCGTTCGCAGCCTGGGCAGCGAACGGCTCGCTATGGCATTCGTTCCGCTGCTCCGCGCTCATTCGGCCATTCCCTTTCCGCCTCGACGCTTTTTCCGTTTCGCCTCGGCGATCATTTGTTCGAGCCTTTCGAGTTCCGCGTCGCTGGTCCGCCGCTTCCCGAGCGCGTGAGCGAGATATTCGTCGAGCGCTCCATCGAAGACGCGTTCCAGGAAACCGCTCGCCAGCGTACGAAAAGTCGCCGCTCGTTCGACCAGCGCGAAATAGGCGTACGCCTTTCCAACGGGCTCGTGGCCCACCAGCCCCTTCTGTTCCATCACCTGCAATAGGCTCAACACGGTCGTGTACGCCAACCGTCCCTCGCGGTCGCGCATCCGTTCCCAGATTTCCCGCACCGTCGCCCGTTGCTGTTCCCAGAGGATCTTGAGCGCTTCCAATTCCCGGTCGCTCGGAACCAGCTCCGTCATGCGTTCCTCCTACTGTCTTTCCAGTACTTAAAGAGCCCGAGAATACTGGCTTACCAGTAGATACGCAAGCCGTCTGGCGTTTTGGGAGGAAAGACAGGCGGCGTTTTTTTGGAGTGCGGCGCCCTCGGGCGCCGCTTTCGCGCCGCCGAAGATTCACATTCAACGAGCGATACCGATTCGCAGGTCGATTCGCTCGGTGGTCGTTGGCTTCGAAGAGACGTTGTCCGTGGGGAGACGTCGTCCGTGGGGAGACGTTGTCCGTGGGGAAAGCGGTGCCTACGGCCCCGCACTCCAAAGACGTTTTTGGAGTGCGGCGCCCTCGGGCGCCGCTTTCGCCCCGCCGACGATTCACGTTCAACGAGCGATCCCGGTTCGCAGGTCGATTCGCTCGTTGGTCGTTGGCTTCGACGAGACGTCGTCCGTGGGGAGACGTTGTCCGTGGGGAAAGCGGTGCCTACGGCCCCGCACTCCAAAGACGTTTTTGGAGTGCGGCGCCCTCGGGCGCCGCTTTCGCGCTGCCGAAGATTCACGTTCAACGAGCGATCCAAGTTCG